>JAFAGQ010000165.1 GCA_023422555.1 Pseudomonadota bacterium | reverse complement strand
ACACGCAGAATTTCGTTAAAGTTGCGGCCGGTGCTGGCTGGGTAAGTGATGATCAGGCGAATTTTTTTCGCAGGATCAATAATGAAAACGGAACGCACGGTTACTGTGGCGCTGGCATTCGGGTGGATCATGTCATAAAGCGTTGACACTTTACGATCGTCATCTGCCAGAATCGGGAAGTTGACCGTTGTGTTCTGCGTATCGTTGATGTCCTCGATCCATTTGTTATGGGAATCTGCATCATCAACAGAAACAGCCAGCACTTTGACGTTGCGTTTGGCAAACTCGTCTTTCAGTTTGGCGGTGTAACCCAGTTCTGTTGTGCAGACAGGCGTGAAGTCGGCAGGATGAGAGAACAGAACACCCCAGCTATCGCCCAGGAATTCGTGGAATTTGATCGGGCCGGTAGACGAATTCTGTTCAAAATCGGGGGCGGTGTCGCCCAAGCGCAGTGTTGTGCTCATGGTATCTCCTAGGTAAGTGTGAGGAATGTCCGGCGTCACGCGCCGGACTCTATACCGGGATTATTACAAAAATTTTTTATTCCCTAAAAGAATAAATAATAATTTTTATATACCCAATAGGTATATTAGAAGAAATTTGCCATGCCTGCGCGCATTAAGCAAATACCTGGGAAAATGCGTCCTGAACTTCGGTACCGGATTTAACCGCAGAAGACAGCGCGACCGAACGTGGCAGCAGATGTGCCGCATAGAAGACGGCCACCGCCAGTTTGTGCCGATGCGTGTCGGTCTGACGGTCTTTGGCTTTCAGTGCGGCATTTGCAAGATGCCAGCCAGCGTGTACATAACCGGCAAGCATAAGGAAAGGAACGCTGCCCGCAAAAGCACTGCGCATGGCGCCTTTTTCTGCGAAAGCCAATGTGGCGTCCAGCGCATTTTCATACGCCTGGACGGCAATTTCCAGTTGTCCGCCTATGAAGGCCAGAGCCGAATCGTCCTGATGCTGATTCAGGGCATTGACCGTCTCGCACATCGCAGCAATGAAACCCCGGGTAACCGCTCCGCCATCGCGCAGGGTTTTACGCCCGATAAAATCATTGGCCTGAATGGCGGTCGTGCCTTCATAAATTGGCAGGATGCGGGCGTCCCGATAATACTGAGCAGCGCCGGTTTCTTCGATATAGCCCATCCCGCCGTGCACCTGCATGCCCAGCGACGCAACCTCGACTGAATTTTCGGTGCTGAAGGCTTTCACAATGGGAACAAGATATTCGTATTGTGCGCGATATTGCTCGCGGGTCTGCTCGTCAGCATGCTGATGCGCCATATCATTGCACATGGCCGCATACAGGGCAATCGCCCTTGCGCCCTCGGTCAGGCCGCGCATGCTCATGAGCAGGCGTTGCACGTCCGGGTGATGGTCAATCGAGACAGGTCCTGAAGAGCCTTCCAGCAGATTGCCCTGCAGACGGTCTGCCGCATAGGCCTGTGCCTGCTGCAACGCCCGTTCTGACACAGAGATTCCCTGGATACCGACGTTATAACGGGCTGCGTTCATCATGATGAACATATATTGCAATCCGAAATTTTCCTTGCCTACCAGATATCCGATAGCGCCCTCGCCCACTTCGCCCTTGCCCGCACCGTACAGCAAAACAGATGTTGGACTTCCATGAATCCCCAGCTTCTCTTCAATGGACGCGCACCAGACATCATTGCGTTTGCCCAGTGAGCCGTCCTCATTAACGAGGAACTTGGGAACGACGAACAGAGAGATACCCTTGACTCCCTTAGGTGCGTCTGGCGTCCTGGCAAGCACCAGGTGAACAATATTCTCGGCCAGATCATGTTCGCCATACGTAATGAAGATTTTCTGGCCAGAAATGCGATAAGTGCCATCATCCTGGGGAATCGCTTTTGTGGTCAGCAACGCAAGATCGGATCCGGCCTGCGGTTCCGTCAGGTTCATGGTGCCGGTCCATCGGCCTTCCAGCATTGGCGGGACAAAGGTCTGTTTCAGTGTCTCGCTGCCGGCCTGAGTGACCGCCTCGATAAAGCCATCGGTCAATAGCGGGCAAAGGGCAAAAGACAGATTGGCCGCATTCAGATTTTCTGATATGACGGCGGAAACCAGCTTGGGAAAGCCCTGACCGCCCAGTTCCGGATCGTGCTGCAGTCCCTGCCAGCCGCCCTCGGCAAAGGCCTTGAACGCTTTGGCAAACGATGGCGGCGTGCTAACCTGACCATTGTCCCAGCGGGCACCCTGCTGATCTCCGTCCTTATTGGTGGGTGCCACAACTTCCTGGACAAACCTGGCGTTTTCATGCAGCACTGCCTCGACAATGTCCTCGCTGATTTCTTCGTAACCCGGCAGCGCCAGCACCTGCTGCAGCAGCCCCATGTCTTTAAGATTGAAAAAGATATCGTCTAACGGTGTTTTGTAGGTCATTTTCGTCTCGGAAATGGTGTCGTTGTAATAGCTCAAAATATACACTATCCACCATCCCGGAACCAGACGGGTCGATTTAAACCATGTTTGAACAATCAGTCTTTCAGCCCGTACTCCTGATTGTGTTCACCGAAGCCTGGCGGCGGGTAACGGAACACGGCAGGTGTGCGGGACAGCTTGATGGGCGTATTGATTGCGCGATAATTCCCTTTTTCTATGACCATGTTCCGGTGCTGCGTATGCGGATGGTCAAGCAGTTGTGCCACGTTGTTCACCGGTGAGGCTGGCACCCCCGCCCGCATCAGTTCATCCGCCAGAACAGAGGCCTTGTGGTGCTGCAGGATCTCGCCCAGTTCTTCGCGCAAATCCTGGCGATTGGCCAGTCGATCGGCGTTTGTAAGGTAACGCGCATCCGTCGACATCTCTTCTTGCTGCAGAATACGGCAAAGCGTGGCAAATTGCCGATTATTGCCTACTGCCAGAAAAATGTCGCCACTGGCTGTCGCAAAGGTTTCGTAAGGCGCAATATTCGGATGAGCATTGCCGGTCAGTTCCGGCACCTTGCCGCCGGCGAAATAATTGGGTGCGTGAGGGTGCAGCAAAGACACTGCACAATCGAAAAGCGAGATATCCAGATACTGCCCCAGCCCGCTGTTTCTTCTTTCATTCAGGGCCAGCAGGATCGCAATTGCCGCGTTCAGCCCCGTCACCATATCGACCACCGGCAGGCCAACGCGCGTCGGCTCACCGCCCTTCTCGCCGTTTACGCTCATGAGCCCACAGAGCGCCTGGGCGCAGGCATCGTACCCGGGCAAGCCACCCAGCGGACCATCCGCACCGAATCCACTGACACAGCAGTGAATCAGGGTGGGAAACTCCTTGCTCAGCACGTCCGTGCCCAGGCCCCACTTTTCCAGCGTGCCCGGTTTGAAATTCTCGATCAGAACATCTGCCTGCTGCAGCAGGGTTTTCAGAAACTGACGTCCGCTATCGGAACTCAGATCGGCAATGAGTCCCTTTTTGTTCCGGTTCACCCCCATGAAATAGGCCGCGGTATCGTCGATGAACGGCGGCCCCCAGCCGCGCGTTTCATCACCGGCAGGCGGTTCTATTTTCAGAACTTCAGCGCCATGGTCAGCCAGAATCTGTGTGCAGTAGGGACCACCCAGAACCCGCGTCAGATCCACGACGCGGATACCCGTCAGTGAAGCCGTCTGCGGCACGCTTTGCTTTTCCGTCATAATCAGTCCAGTTTAATGGATGCGTTGTTAATCACTTCATGCCATTTTTTCACTTCTGCATGAATGAACTCTGCCAGCTCCTGAGGCGTTTTTTTATCTGCCTCCACGATGCCCTGACTGGCCAGCGTGGCCTGAGTCTCGGGTGCAGCCATGGCATCACGGAATGCATTGTTCAGCGCAGTGACGCGTGCTTCAGGCATGCCCGCCGGCCCCACGATGCCGAAAAAGACGCTGACGTCGTATCCTTTGAGTCCCTGCTCCGCAATGGTGGGCAGATCCGGCAATGCATTGGAGCGCTGTCCCGACGCCAGGCCAAGTGCATTGAGCCTGTGATTACGAATATGTGGCAGCGCAGTCATCACGTCTGTGAAGGCCATGGAGACCTGACCGCCCAGCAGATCGTTCAGCGCCGGTCCGGTTCCCTTGTATGGCACATGCAATATCTGTGTACCAGCCATGGCATTGAAAAGAACACCGGCCAGATGCGATGAAGCGCCGGTTCCCGACGACGCATAGGTCACCTTATCAGGATTGGCTTTGGCATACTGAATCAGTTCGGCAACGTTCTTCACCGGCACTTTAGGATTCACGACCAGTATGTTGGGCAGATGACCGATTTTCATGATCGGCGTAAAGCTGTTCTCAGGCTGATAGGACAGGTTCTTGTACATACTGCTGTTGATTGCCAGCGGCCCGGATGTTCCAAACATGATGGTATAGCCATCCGGCTTTGCCCGTGCCACATATTCCGCACCGATATTGCCGTTTGCGCCCGCCTTGTTTTCGACCACAATGGTGGTACCCAGTTTTTCACCTGCGCCTTGTGCAAGTTTGCGGGCCAGCGCGTCAGTAGGACCACCAGGTGGATAAGGAACCACGAGTTTGACGATTTCAGATGGGTATGTATCGGCAGCCGAAGCCGGCATGACGACAATCATGCTTGCAGCCAATGTTATGAGTGTTGTAATAACGCGATTTTTCATGTGTCACCTCCATATGGCGTCAGCAGGCTTTGGTCGGCCCGCTGCGCTTATTGTTAAATTAAACGGATTGCAAATCAGATGGCATATGCCAGTATTTCCTGCGTGCTTTCATCGAATTTCATTTGTGATAACGGATCGCGCGGTGCGAGGCGATGCAGCAATACGCCATCGGCCAGTGCCGCCCGCGATCCAAGCCCTACCTGTCGCGCCTCCCAGCGCATCCCTGCCATGGAAATGACGTGATACAGCGCCGACCCGACCTGGCGAGCCATCGCTGCATCGTCGGTATCGGCCACCTGTCGCGCCAGCGCAAACGCGTTTGCCACGCAATCTCTCTGGAGCTTCGCATAATCCGGATGGCAGGGCCTGCCCTCTTCCAGCAGACGTTCGACATGCGTTTGCAGAGCAGCCAGTCCGTTGCTCTTGCGAATCGCGCGCAACACATCCAGCGCGACAATATTGCTTGTCCCTTCCCAGATGGAACCCAGATGCGCGTCGCGCATCAACCGAGGTTCGATCCACTCCTCGATATAGCCGCAGCCGCCACGCACTTCCATGGCATCGCCGGTCACCACTCGTGCATCGCGGCAGGCCCGAAACTTGATCAGTGGTGTCAGTATGCGCAGCAGATCGCGCGAGAATTCGTCACCCGCATCGGATTTTTCGAGTGCCTGCGCTGTCTGAAACATCACTGTTCGTGCCTGCTCGGTACGGGTTATCATCTTCACCAGTTGTCGCTGCATCAGCGGCATCTCGATCAACCGTTTGCCAAACGCCTTGCGATGACTGCAAAAATAAACGGCCTCGCTCACCGCCCGGCGCATCAGGCCGGCGGCACGCATGCCATTGGACAGGCGGGAATTGTTGATCATGTCCGCCATTTGCTGGAACCCTCTGCCACGCTCGCCTACCAGCCAGGCGCGCGCCCCTTCCAGACGAATTTCGCCGCTGGCCATGGATCGCGTACCCAATTTATCCTTCAACCGAAGAATCCGGTAATGATTATGCGTGCCGTCCTCAAGCCACTTTGGAAGCAGGAACAGGGACACGCCTTTGAGTCCTTTTTCCTGCTCGCTGCGAGCCAGAACCATGGCAAAGCCAGCGTCAGGGTTGGAACAAAACCACTTGTCGCCCGTCAGTTGCCACTGGCCGTCTTCCATCTGTTCTGCCACCACTTCGGTCGCGCTCACGTCCGAGCCGGCTGCCTGCTCAGTCATGAACATGGCTCCCTGCTGCAGATCAGCAAAATCAGGCGCCGTCAGTTGCGGCAATACCTGTTCGATCAATGACGGAGTGCCGTAACGCTTCAATGTTCTTGCCAGCGAATCGGTCATGCTGACCGGACAACACAGGCCGAACTCTGCCTGCACAAACAGATGTGACAGCGCGTACTTGGCGACTGGCGGGAACGGCTGATCCCAGCCCAGCACGCCCGCCCGATGCGACATAGCGGCAAGGCCGAGCGTTTCGTAAGCCATTTTTTCCAGCTCAACATAGGCCGGATGTTTTCTGATGACCGATTCATCGTGGCCCTGGCGTTTACGAACTGAAAGCGTCGGCGCGTTTTTATCGGCCACATCCGCCAGTTCGTCAAGCCTGCCTCCGACTGCAGCACCCAGTTCCGTAAACACAGGCAGCAGGTGGGCATACAGTGACGGCGGCAAATAGGTCCTGAGCAACGGTTCCGAATACGGATCCATCTGAAAAAAATTACTGCCCCGGCTGTCGGGAATATTGTGGCTTTGCATCGACGTGCCCTCCTTGACTCACTTTGAGAGCACAGCGTAAATAAAACGATGTATATTTGGAAATACTATTTTTATTACCATCTATACATAGAAAATATAAATGGACCTGGAACTGCGTGCCCTCCGCTATTTCGTTGCCGTCGCAGAAACGCTCAATTTCAGTAAAGCGGCGGCAAAGCTGAACATTTCCCAGCCGCCGTTAAGTCTGGCCATTCGCCAGCTGGAAGGCAAAATGGGAATGCCACTGTTCGAGCGCAACAGTCGTCATGTGAGCCTGACACCAGCCGGGGCAACACTGTATAAGGAAGCGCTTTTCCTGCTGGGGCATGCGGGGTCGCTGAAAAACCGGCTTCAGAAAACAGCAGCCAGCGGCCGTTTACGCATCGGCTTTGTCGGTTCGATGGTTTACCGGGGCCTGCCGGCAGTGCTGCAAACCTTGCGTTTGGCTCAGGAAGGCCTGTCGATTGAACTGTCAGAAAGCAATTCGGGTGATATTGTTGATAAGGTCTCTCTGGGCCATGTCGATCTGGGATTCATTCACAGCAATCGCCTGCCTGCCGATATGCAGGAGCGAATTATTCATTCAGAACCGTTCCTGCTCTGTGTTCATCGCGACAATCCGGTTCTGAAAAAAAAGAATCCGACGCTGGCCGATTTCAGCGACGAACACTTCATCTTTTTTTCCCGTCATGTGTCGCCGGTTTATTATGAGATTCTGCTCTCGTTGTGCATTAATGCGGGCTTTTTTCCCAAAGCCATGGACGAGACCCGTCACTGGCTCAGCATTCTGAGCCTGGTGTCGCAGAACATGGGGGTGTCTCTGGTGCCGGCGTGCATGAAATACTGCGGCATGCCAAATCTGCAGTTTGTGGAGTTTGAACATAGCCAGCGTTCTGTCACCTCGTTGATCTGGTCGCAAAGGCAGGCCGATAGCCTGATCACAGATGCCATATCCACTATCCTGGATTTTTACGGGTCCAAAGAGCTGCAACAGCAAGACCCTACAGTTCCAGCGCCTCTTTCAACCAGGCCACACGAGGGTTGAACGGCCCGTCTCTGACAATCAAAGCCACAACACTTGTTGGTGGTTCGGGCACAACGCGTATCTGTCTGACGGGATTTAACTGCATACTGCTATGCTGAAGCAGCGTCACATTCGGCACTATGCCTATGCCCGTACCATTCGCAACGAACTGCACGCCTGTGTTGGGATTGGTCGATTCGATGATTGGCACCGGCACAGGAACGCCCTCGCGCGTGAAGCAATCTTCAAGCAGCCTGCGTGCCATGGAACCTTCCACTGGCATGATCCATTGCTCCTGTGCCAGCCGGGCCCAGGTCACGCGGCGTGTCCGTGCCAGCGGATGATCCGTTGCCGCAACAATGGCAAACTGCGCATCGAACAGACGAGTAAACTGCAGCCCCTCTACTTCGGACTCCATCATCTGCATGGGAAATGTTGTGATCAGTGCATCCAGCTCCCCCTGCTGCAATCCGCGAATCAGCGCAGGAACGCGTTCTTCCTGCAAATGAACCCGCAAGGGCTTGTCGCGATGAACGAGTCTGTTGATCACATCGGGTAAAAAGGTCTGAGCCAGAAATGGCGGCGCGCCGATACGGATTCGGGCCGGGAAGCGATCCGCATGTTCCGCCTCGGTGCGTAGGTGCGTGAGTTCCCCCAGCAGGCGGCTGGCGCCTTTGAGCACCACTTCACCTTGTGCCGTTGGCCTCAGGCCGCGCGCCGTACGTACAAACAAGGTCAGGCCGAATGCACGTTCAATTTCCGTGAGCGCCTTGCTCAGCGCCGGCTGAGTCAGATTGAGCGCCTGTGCTGCGGCGCGCAGACTTCCCTTTGCCTGGACCTGTCCCAGAAGCTGCAGATGACGGAAGCGCAGCCTGGCAATCAGATGGTCAGGTTCCGTCATGATAGTCGACGATGTAAAAGGTGAGTCATGATGTTCAGTGATTCAGAAGGTGAGGCATGATGTTTAACGATTCAGACGGTCAGCCATGGCGTCAGACAATCAGAAATATTCAGTCCCGATGTTCGACAATATCAAAGAAAAGGTTATCACTATATAAAAATATATCACTTTTTTTATTCGCTCCCATTGGCTATTCTTGAGGCATTAAAAAAAGGAGACGAACATGCAACGCCGTCATTTCTGCTTTGGCGCACTCGGCGCCGGCCTGATGCTCAATCGCATGGCGTGGGCCGCCGATGACTATCCCTCGCGACCTGTAAGAATCGTGGTGCCTTACGCTGCCGGCGGCGGCCCCGACATCACCGTCAGACAGTTTGGTCCGGTACTGGCCAAAACCCTGGGACAGTCCATCGTCGTCGAAAACAAAGTGGGGGCTGGTGGTGTGCTGGCCGCGCAATTTGTTGCACACTCTCCCGCTGACGGCTACACCACATTGCTTGGTTCAAATTCCCACCTGATCCAAAAGGCACTGCAACCGGATTTGAAGTTTGATCCGATCAATGACTTCACGCCGGTCACGCGCATTGCGACGTCGCCCAGCGTTCTTGTCGTGCCGGCCAGTTCACGATACAAAACCGTGGATGACCTGATTGCAGAACTGCGGGCAAAGCCTGGAAAACTCAATTATGGCTCCGGTGGTATCGGATCGGCAGCCCATCTTTGTGCAGCCACATTTGTGAAACTGGCCAAGGCAACGGCCATGCACGTTCCCTTCAAGGGTTCGGTCGAAATCCCCATCTCCCTGAGGCGCGGTGACACCGACTTCGCTTTCCCTATTGCAGGAACAGCGATTCCACAAGTCAAAGGAGGCGCCCTGCGCGCACTGGCAGTAACCAGTCGCGAGCCCCTGCCTCAACTACCCGGCGTACCACCTCTGCATACCATTCTGAACAGTGAACTGGCTGTTCAGGAGTTCTGGTTTGGAATCTGGCTTCCAAAAGACGCCTCTCCCGAAATCGTGGATAAGCTCTACCGGACCACTATTGACGCACTGAAAGATGATTCACTCAGACAGTTGTTTGAAGCAGCAGGAACCAGTGTCACGCAAAGCGACAGCCCGGCCTCTGATGCCGCGTTCGTGCTTAGCGAACAGAAAAAATGGACAGAGATCGTAAAACTGGCCGGCGCATCGGCCAGCTAAAGGATATACAAATGGCAAAACCGCTTAAAGGTATCCGCGTACTGGATATGTCACATGTCAT
>JAFAGQ010000088.1 GCA_023422555.1 Pseudomonadota bacterium | reverse complement strand
GTGTTCTGTGATTTGCTTTATCGCTTCGAGTTTGAATTCTTCCGTAAATCGGACCTTGCTCATAATAATCTCCATCTGTGAGTATTATGAGGCTTAAAAGTGTCTAGTAAACCCTGGCCGATTCAGTGTGAAGTGATCGGACGGCCCGAATTGGGTAACGACAGCCGGTTTGCTACGGGCCAGAATCGAATGCAACATGCCGATTTTATCGACTCCCTGCTTGAAAAGACATTTCCGACGCGCTGCACGGCCGAATGGGTTACGTTGTTAACAGAATTGAAATATCCGGCGGTCGCCGTACCGACAATGCAAGCCTTGTTACAGCAGCCAGTGCATCGCCAACGGAATGCATTCGTTCCGGTGATTCGAGGTAACGCATGCTTCGAAGCTCCGATTTTACCTCAGCGACTTGATGAAGCTGGGCCATTGCACGGGGGCATTGCGCCTGAATTGGGATCGGATAGCGATCATTATCGTAAGGAGCTATCGCAAGGCACTGCGTTGCGCCTGTTGCATCAGGCACCAGCTGAAAAACTGCCGCTGGAAGGCGTACGAATTATAGATCTTACAATGGGATGGGCGGGACCCTTTGCATCCAGGATGATGGCGGATCTGGGAGCAGAAGTAATTAAAGTAGAGAGTATTACTTATCCAGATTGGTGGCGCGGTGTCAACTTTACTGAAGAGTTTTATCGTGATCGGTTGTACGAAAAAAGTACTCACTTTAATTTAATGAATCGTAACAAGCTGGGTATTACGCTTGATCTTACCCAGGAGGAAGGCAAACGTCTGCTGAAGGAATTGGTACAGAATGCGGATGCTGTTATTGAAAACTATTCTGCCGAAGTGCTGCCCAAGCTCGGTCTGGAATATGCAAACTTAAGTGAGAGGAACCCGAAGCTGGTTATGCTTTCTATGCCCGCATTTGGTCTGGGCAATGACTGGAGCGATACTCGGGCATATGGCGGGACGCTGGAACAGGCTAGCGGGCTGCCGATTTACACGGGTCATGCCGATGGCCCGCCGGCAATGACTTCATATGCTTATGGCGATCCGATTGGCGGTTTTAATGCGTCGGCAGCGCTTTTATTGGGGTTGTTGAAACAAAGAGCCACAGGTCGGGGTCGGCATATCAATCTTTCCCAGGTTGAGGGGATGCTGCCGTTGACTGCGCCATATCTGATCGAACAGTCCGTTTTCGGTAGCGTTTCTGAGCGTTGTGGCAATCGGCATCCTGTCAATGCACCCCATGGTTGCTATCCCTGTGAGGGCAATGATGCCTGGATCGTTATCAGCATTCAAAGCGATATTCAGTGGAATGCATTGTGCAAGGTATTGGGGCGCACCGATTGGGAGCAGGATACACAACTTGCCTGCCCGGCAGGTCGAAGAAAAAAACATGCAATGCTTGATGCCGGCATTGCGATGTGGACAAAGTGTCGCGACAATCAGACGGCAATGCAGTTACTCCAGCAGGCGGGGGTGGCGGCGGGAGCCGTATGCACCATCGCTCAAGTTTTAGATGATCCCCATCTACACGCGAGGGGGTTCTGGCGCGATGTTGAGCGGGCTCATGTCGGTTCTTATGTTTCGTCTACACCCGTATTCAGACCTTATCGCGATGCAGGGGCGCAACTGCGAGCATCACCAACGTTGGGTCAGAATACGAACGAAGTGTTGCGTAGGCTGTTGGACCTATCAGAAGAGCAGTTGCGTTCGCTGGAGGAACGAGGCGTGGTGGGCACTCGGGCAAAGCCCAAGGTTGCGCGGCAAGTGCAGAAATCTGTTTGGCTGAACTAGTCGAATTGATACACAGTCATATATTGGCCAAGCTCATTTTTCATCATTACACACAAATGTACGTGCAGGTGCGCTTCATCTAGGTTCCGACCCCGGAAAATAAACCCGTCCTGATTCTCGACCTCAATCTCGCCGTTTCGGCTAATGTAGTCAAGATGTCCTCTGACCGCAGCCAGCCCATTGTTGCTGCCCTTGCGCGGCCGTGCTTATATCCGGGGCATAACCGAATTATGACCTCAGCGTAGAAAGATTGGCGGTCTGTATAAAAGCGAACCTGGCGCAAATCTAGTGTATAAGCAGCAGAACAATCCGCAGCAGCATATAGCAAATCACAGCTATCACAACGATGCAGGCTACATATGGTAGCGTTGTGTGCCACACGCGCTTGCCAACGAGGATGCGACTAGCAAACCCGGAGAACGCGACACTGTACAGTACACAAGCGGCGTGTAGCACTGTCTTATTCTCGAGCGAAAACCCCAGCATAAAAAGGGCAGTACCTACCATGAAAGCAGGCAGGGCCACGGCAAAACTGATGGCGCGGTACATTGCCGAGCCATCTACTTCCCAAGACTTATCGGGCAGCGGCGAGGAGTGATCTTGAGTGTCGGTGGGCATGGTCTTTATCCTTGAATGCAAGATTGTTTTATCTTGCATCAGAGTTCAAAATCTGACTGATTAAATTACGTACGATTGGTAACTGCTCATGTCGCCGGAATACTGCCTCAACAGCAGACGCGATCTGAGAACCAGCAATCTCCCGATACACTACATTAGGTATATGTACCACATTGACTACGACACTAGGCACAATGGCGACTCCAACTCCCAGAGCTACGTGAGTTAGCACCGCAACAAGCGGGCCAGGTATAGATACAACATTAGGTTTGAATCGCCCGCGCCGTGCAACCTCACGTAACCCCTGTTCCTGCTCTGGTACTACAAACGATTCTTTCGCCAGAGCAGAAACCTGAATTTCCTGTGTTTCTTCGGCAAGTCTATGATTCGCTGGCAAAGCGAGACAAAATCGATCCCGTGCCAATATATGACTGCTAATAGAGTTCGGCAATATAACTGGCGTACGCAAAAAGCCGACGTCAACTTTGCCTTCCTCTATAAGAGTTATAAGACGTTCGGTGGGGTGTTCTTTCGTACTAATTATCACATCAGGCCAGGTTTGACGAAACCGCTGTACTTGATCCTGCAGAACACCAAAGAAAGAGGCAGATCCTACGTATCCAATTTCCACTCGCCCCACTTGTCCTCGGCCCGCTCGCCGTCCTATCCCAATTGCTCGCTCATACTGCTCAATGACAGCGCGAGATTCGGCCAGAAAAGCTTCCCCAGCCGGAGTCAATTTCACTGATCGTTTTGTACGGATAAATAGCTTCGCTTGCAGAAAACGCTCTGCTTCCTGGATCTGAGCAGTGAGGGTCGGCGCTGAGATATTAAGTTGCTCAGCAGTTTGAGAAAAGTGCAACTTTTCTGCTACGGCAATAAAAGACCGAAGATGGCGCAATTCCACATTAATCTTCCAAATATTTAATATTCAATATTTCTGAATTATTCTACCAAAATGCTTTATTGAACCTAATAATAGATTTTGTTCCAATCAAATTTTACCCACCCAAGGAAGTGCATGATGTTTCGAATATCTCAACTCGCAAGTAAACTTACCATCGTCGGTTCACTCGCGGCCGTAACCCTTACATCTCATGCAATAGAATTGCCAAACCAACCTGTATTGACGCTAAAAGCAGCGCAACAGGTGTTGGCAGCAGCACAGGATAAGGCTGACAAGAGCGGTTGGCCTTGCGTAATTTCAGTTGTCGATAGCGCCGGTGTGCCGATCCTTCTGGTTCGCATGGACAACGCAGCTGTTCCAGCTGGGGTTGAGCTGGCGCCAGGCAAGGCTCGCACTGCCGCCTTGTTCCGCCGTCCCAGTGGCGCCTTAGAAGACGCCATCAATGGCCCACGACCGGCTGCCATGACAGCACAAGGATTCGTACTCATGCGCGGCGGCATACCTCTCGTTGTGAATGGCAAGACTGTGGGGGCGATAGGCGTTTCTGCAGATACTCCGCAACATGATGAGCAAATCGCCCAGGCTGGTGCGGACGTCTTGAAATAAGGCGTGCCAACCGATGACTCCTACGCTGACCGCATATAGAAAAGGCAAATCAGGCACGGCTGTACTTCTCGTAGCCTCGACTGGCTGTGCCATGACGGTGCTCGATACCAACGTTGTTGGTATCGTCTTACCCACGATAGCAAGGGACCTAAGCGCCTCGTTTGCTGAGGTTGAATGGGTCATCAGCGCCTATGTGTTATGTTTCGCAGCAATGCTGCTGCCTGCAGGCTCGATCGCCGATCGCTTTGGCCGGCGACGGGTCTTGCTTTATGGGATTGCGCTATTCGCGCTCGCATCACTCGCATGTGGATTAAGTCCCTCAGCGTCGAGTTTGTATCTGGCCCGAGCCGCTCAGGGAGTCGGAGCGGCGTTTCTATTAGCGCCAGCCCTCGCTATTATTGGACACACCTTTCACGAAGAGCACGCACGCAGCCGCGCCTGGGCGATATGGGGAGGCATCATGGGGCTGACCATGGTTGTTTCGCCACTGATTGGCGGGGTGATAAGTAGCACTCTTGGATGGAGGTGGGCATTCCATATCAACATTCCGATATGTGCGTTGCTGGCCATTAGCGTATTGGCACTGGTCGACGAGTCAAAAGATCCTACACCGCGTACTTTAGATTTTCCGGGAATATCACTATTTGCTCTTGGAATGTTTTCATTGACCTGGGCTTTAATCCTGGGGCCGGGCCACGGCTGGATGAGCATTGCGGTCGTTTCACGCTTTCTGTGCGGCTTCGCACTCTTTATTGTGTTCAGTTTGGTAGAAAGGCGGCGAAAGCATCCAATGCTCGACCTGGGGCTCTTTACCTCCTGGCCTTTCGCCGGGGCGATACTGGCAATGTTTGCCTATGCCTCATCAGCACAGGTCATGGCATCGCTGCTGCCGCTATTCTTACAAAATGGCCGTGGCAGCGGAGCCTTGGCCGCCGGCATCGGTATGCTACCTTTTGCGCTTGCCATGCTGATTTTTCCGCAAATTGGTCGTCGTCTTTCCCGTTATCTGAATAGCGCACACATTCTGACACTCGGTCTCGGTGTCGTAGCGCTTGGAAATCTTATTCTTATGTTCGCGGCACGCCAGACAGGAGAAATTGCGCTAGTGGCAGGGATGGCTGTTTTGGGAGCGGGAGGCGGCTTGCTCAATGGTGAAACGCAAAAAGCCATTATGGGAACAGTGCCCCGAAACCGTGCCGGAATGGCCTCTGGCATCAGCACTACATCCCGCTTCGTAGGCATTTTGATTGGTTTTGCGGGCCTGGGCGCGGTCCTTGCTACCGGTGCACGGCAAGACTTAGAGCTGGCCATGTCAATGTCGAGCTTACCCCTCAGGAGCGGCTTCATTGACAGCATCATTGCTGGAGATCTGGAACGCGCCATTGCCGCCTATCCATCGAGTATGGTATCTACACTCAGAGAGATCGCACATAATAGCTACAGCCTTGGGTTCTCCAACGCGTCTCTCGTTGCTGCCTTGATAGCCGTTGTGGCTGCGACCGTTGTTTTCGTGACCATGAAGGGTGCTAAGTAAACGATAAACTTTGATTTTCACCGGGGCGATAGTCATGGCACATATGGGAACCGGTATCCGGTGGAAGAGAAAGCACTGAACTGATATGGCCACTGTTTGGACACAACGGGGGTCATATCAATCTCTGTGAAACAAATTGCCTGCGAAAGGCATTTTCAATCTAAAAGAACAATAGCGAAGGAGTCGTTAATCACGCGCGGCGTAGTGCGAGACTGGAGCATTTTCATCGCGCTCGCGAATTTAAAAGCACGCGTAGGTTTGCAAAAAAAGGCCAATTTTGAAGAGACCGATTCGGTGTCCATTTACATGGCAGCAAAATTGGGTAACAAAAAATGAAAGTCAAGTTATCCTAATTTGGTTGCAAAATTCGCAGACCATACCAGTTCACGGTATTCGCGGCATTGATACATTGTGTTTCATTAATAAAGTATTTTAAATTTAAAAGTTTATACAGATGTAATTAACAAATTACACATAGGCCCTGCGAATCCCCTTAGTATGTCCAAACAATGTGCGTGATTCGCCTTTCAAAAGATACGTTTTATTAAATCTCGGCAACATATCTCATAATCAGAACTTGCGGATCACATTTTTCTTATCACATTTGATAACAATAATCGTTTCCGGTGCCTGGCTGGCCGGATGAGAATTAAAAGAACAGATACAGAAAATATTTATGCAATTCCCATTATTTCTAAAAACAACATTGTTGGGTGCAGTCATTTCAGTGACCAGTGTAAACACAGCGCACGCGGTCACTCAAAAAGAATATGACCGACTGATCATCGGCGCCCGCGAAGGCAATTATGCACCTGCGCTTGAAATGCTTCGTGCGCAAAAGGCCGACGATATGCGTGCCGCCTTTGACTTCATCATTATCTCCAAATGGGCGTCAATGCCAGAAGAGACAATTCGCGCATGGGAATTGATTCGGTCAAAGAATATGCAGATTCCTGCTGATGTTTTCGCCTCGGCTGCCGGTGCGTACCGGGACAGACAACAGTGGACGCAGGCACTCACGACCTATCAGAATGGCTTGAGAACATATCCTGACAATCCGAATCTTGCTGTCGGAGAAGTGATGGTACTCGCGGATATGGGCCGTTCCAATGAGTCCCTGGGCAAGGCGCGTACTGCCGAACGCAGATGGCCCGCGAATGTCGATGTTCAGCTGGCCAAGTCATATGCCTACAGTCGGTTGGGGGATTATTCCGGTGTGTTGCGCTCGACGGAGACGGCGCACGAACTTGCTCCCCAAACGAAATACGTGACCAGCGAATACATTCAGGCACTGCAACAGACTCGTTTGCCCAGTCCGGCGCTTGATGTGGCCAGATCCAATCCGGACGTGCTGTCGCCCGCTCAAATGCGCGCACTGCAGGCCGACTATGCTGCCGAACTGACTCGTCTGGCAACCCTGCCCGACAGGACAGAGAAAGAGCGTTTTCAGATCGCCGATAAGGCGATCGCCATATACGAGCAGATTATTCCAGGCTGGCGCCAGCTTGGCGATCAGGCGCAGGCAGATGTCACGCGTGGCGAGATCGATTATCTGCTGGCTTTGCATGCACGCAGCCGTATGACAGACGTCATTGCCAATTATGAACGCCTGCAGGCAGCCGGCGTAAAGGTTCCCGACTATGCGTTGGGTGCCGTAGCCTCAGCCTATCTGGCGCGAAAGAAGCCTGATACTGCCAGAGAAATCTTTGCGCGCATTCAGGATACAGATGCTGATGCCGTCGTGTCGTCGCAAGACGCATTCCATCGAGCTTCGGATCAATATTACTCGCTGATCGAAAGCAATGAATACGATGAGGCGCAGGAACTGATCGACAGACGCGTTGCGGAACAGCCCGTATGGAAATGGGTGAAGGGCCAGCCCGAACACCTGCCGAACGATTATAAGTATCAGTTCACTGAGTTGTCGGCAATGAATGAGTACTACAGAGACAATACGCCTGCGGCCAGCAGGCAGTTGCAGCAAATGATCGAGAAGGCGCCAAACAATACCTCATTACGCGTTTCGCTGGGCAGCGTGTATCGTGGCATGCAATTGCCTCGCGCAGCAGAGCGCGAACTGAAAATGGCCGAAACGCTGTCGCCGCGCTCGATCACAACTGAAACAGAGCAGGCGCTGACCGCCCTGGATCTGCAGGAATGGGAGCAGGCAGATCTTTTGGTCGCAGACGTTTATGACAGGGATCCTCAATCGCCATCGGTTCGCGATCTGAAGCGACAGTGGGATTTGCATAACAAGGGTGAAGTACGACTCTCTGCCAATCGTGGTCTGGCGTCCGACAGTCCGGTTTCCGGTAACGGCGATCAGGCATATGACCTGGTCGCCTATACGCCACCTATTGACCGGAATTGGCGCATTTTTGCCGGCGGAGGTTATGCCAAAGGCAATTTTGAAGAGGGCGATATTCGTTATCGTTGGATGCGCGGCGGACTGGAATGGAGAAAACGCGATCTGACGGTTCAGGCCGAAGTGTCGTCCAATTCCTATGGTTTTGGTGCAAAACCGGGATTTATGGCAAGTGTGAGTTATGACATTAATGATCACTGGCAAACAGGAGTCACGGCAGACGTGAACTCACGTCAAACGCCCTTGCGTGCGCTTCAGGCCGATATTTCGTCCAAAAGCGTTGAAGCTTTCGTACGCTGGCGAGCCAACGAAAGACGGGAATGGTCACTGAGTGTCGCTGGCCGAAAATTTTCAGACGATAATCGCCGGACCGAATCAGCACTGACTGGAAGAGAGCGCGTGTACACGGCTCCCAGGCTGAAGGCCGACCTTGGTCTGGAAGTGTCCGCGTCACACAACACCGGCAAAGCGGTTCCTTATTTCAACCCCGAATCGGACCTGCTCGTTCTGCCCAGCGTGACTTTGACACATCGCCTCTACGAATATGACCGTAATTCGGTTGAGCAGACGCTGAAACTTGGCGCCGGCATCTATTCGCAAAAGGGTTATGGAACCGGTTCTGTGCAGACGGCTGAGTACGGATTGCGATACCGCAGCTCCGGCGGATTTGAGGCAGGCGCTTCGGTCGCTTATCTGCATCGCCCATACGACGGTGAAAAAGAAAAAGAAGTACGAGTGCTTCTGGACGTTGCTTTCAGGTACTAAATCTCATATGAAAAATCAAAAAATACTTTGCGCGGTTTTCGCGTTTCTGTTGTGTTTCCTGTTGCCCGGTTGCGCCAAAGATATCCCGCAATTCGTCCCGCCATCACAGCGCGCTGTCAGTCTGGAAGAACGCAATATCCGCCCCGATCAGTTCTTTGTTCTGGCCTATCATGACGTGCAGGAAAAAGATCCCGATCAGGCTTATCTGAGTGTTACTGTCGACCATTTGAAGGAGCAGTTCAAGTGGCTGCAGGCTGCAGGCTATCGACCGGTTTCAGTTTCTCAAATTCTGGATGCCCGCTCTGCAGGCAAGCCGCTGCCTGCGAGGTCTGTCCTGCTCACATTCGATGATGGCTACAGTGGTTTTTATAAGCATGTGCTTCCACTGCTCAAGGCATATCGCTGGCCTGCAGTGCTGGCGCCCGTGGGCAAATGGATGGATACCCCCGCCGGTCAGAATGTGGATTTTGGTGGTAAACCCACCGATCGCAAGCGATTCCTTACCTGGTCACAGATTCGCGAGATTTCTGACTCGGGATTAGTTGAAATTGCCGCGCACACTTACAACCTGCATTATGGAATCGATGCCAACCCGCAGGGGAACACCCAGCCGGCTGCCGCCAGTCGCCTCTACAACAAGCAGACAGGAAGATACGAATCCGACAGCGAATTCAAGAGCCGCATTGCAGCCGATGTGAAGATGATATCGAACCGGATCAAATCAGCGACAGGCAAGGACCCGCGCGTATGGGTGTGGCCTTACGGAGCCGCATCGGGCACAGCGCTGGACGTCATACACAGCCAGGGCTATTCCATGGCAATGACGCTGGAGGACGGTATCGGATCAACGAAGGACCTATTGAATGTGCCGCGTTTTCTCGTGTCCAACGATCCGACAATAGAAGACTTTGCCAATGGTGTGAACAAGATCGGAGCGGCACAACTGATGCGCGTGGCGCATGTCGACCTGGACTATGTGTATGACCCCGATCCGCAACAAATGGATCGCAATGTTGGTGCGCTGGTTCAGCGAATAGCTGACCTGAAAATTTCAACTGTGTTTCTGCAGGCCTTTGCCGATCCCGAAGGCGATGGGCTGGTCAAGTCGGTCTACTTTCAGAATCGCGTGCTGCCCGTGCGCTCGGACCTGTTCAATCGAGCGGCATGGCAGTTGAGAAATCGGGCAAACGTACAGGTCTTTGCCTGGATGCCGGTCCTCAGCTTTGATCTGGGCCCGTCAATTGATCGGGTGCAGCGATGGGATCCGAAAACCGGTGCGATAAACATCGATCCGTCGCAATATCGCCGCCTTTCTCCCTTTGACCCGCAAGCCCGCGAAAAAATCACAGCGCTTTATGAAGATCTCGCGCGTTACTCGACATTTGATGGGGTGCTGTTTCATGACGACGCCATGTTGAGCGACTTTGAAGACATGAGCCCCTCGGCACTCAAGGCCTATCAGCAGGCAGGGCTTCCTGCAGACATCTCTGCGCTGCGAGACAATCCAGAGACAATGAAGGCATGGACCCGCTACAAAAGTCAGGCGCTGACTGCCTTCACGGTGGACTTGACGCGACACGTCAAACAGATTCGTGGCGCGCAGATAAAAACAGCGAGGAACATTTTTGCCGCACCCGTTCTGCAGCCGGAAAGTGAAGCGTGGTTTGCCCAGAATGTGGATGATTTCCTTCAAACCTACGACTGGACGGCTCCCATGGCAATGCCGCGAATGGAAAACGTGCCCAAAGGTAAAGAAAACGCCTGGCTTGATCGATTGGTCGACAAAATCGCAGCACGGCCCGACGCACTAAGCAAAACCGTTTTTGAAATTCAGGCAAAGGACTGGCGAAGCGATGCTCACGCTGGCAAAGAAGACGTGCCGGTCGACTCTGCCACGCTTGCGCAATGGCTCAAACGTCTGCAGCTGCGGGGCGCCAATAACTTTGGCTACTACCCGGACGATTTCGTAAATGACCAGCCACGAATGAACATCATTCGTCCCGCCATATCCATTGAATGGTATCCATTCCCATGATAGATCAAATTATTGCAATATTGATATTGGCACTTGTACTGGGCGTTCCGTTTGGTGTCGCGCTGGTCATGACCAGTGATTTTCTGCTGCACTTCGTTTTCTTCTATCCCCTTTTCATGTCCGGATTGTGGATGGCTGGCGGACTTTATTTCTGGTTCCATTGGGAGCGCAAATGGTCGTGGCGTCCCGACCCACCGCCGGAGCTGGAAGGCGAACCGTTGGTGAGCATCATTGTGCCGTGCTACAACGAAGCGGATCACGGCGAACATACCATTCTTGCCGCCCTGAATCAGGACTATCCCAACATTGAAGTCATCGCGGTGAACGATGGCTCAACCGATGACACTGTGGGCTTGTTTGAACGCCTCGTCAGTGAGCACGACCGCTTGCGGGTTGTACATCTGGCAGAGAACCAGGGCAAGGCGATGGCGCTGCACATGGGTGCCATGACGGCGCGCAGCGATTATCTTGTCTGCATTGACGGTGATGCGCTGCTTGATCCTGACGCGGTCCGTTATCTGGTCGAACCATTGCTGAAAAACGAGCAATTGGGTGCTGTGACGGGAAATCCGCGCATTCGTACCAGGTCTACGTTGATCGGCCGGATACAGGTGGGCGAATTTTCTTCGATTATCGGCCTGATAAAACGTACTCAACGTGTCTACGGCGAAGTGTTTACGGTATCAGGCGTCTGTACCGCATTCAGATTGAAGGCTTTGCAGGATGTAGGATTCTGGGACCTGGACATGATCACAGAAGACATTGATATTACGTGGAGGCTGCAGAGTGCCGGATGGAAAGTCTTCTACGAGCCGCGTGCGCTGTGCTGGATTCTGATGCCCGAAACCGTGCAGGGACTGTGGAAGCAGCGAGTACGCTGGTCGCAGGGGGGAGCAGAAGTTTTCCGTAAAAACGTTCCTGAGATATGGAAAAGAAAATTCTTTCCATTATGGCCGCTGGCACTGGACTATTGCCTGTCGGTATTCTGGGTATTCGCTTTGGCATGGTCCATCATCTTATGGCTGGCCGACTATGTTTTACCGCTGCCCGCGGACCTTCAAGTGGCAAGTATCTTCCCGCCCGGCTTTACCGGAATCACATTGGCGCTGGTGTGCCTGTTACAGACACTGGTCAGTCTGTCGATTGATTATCGGTATGAAAAGGGACTGCAAAAATCCCTCGGGTGGATCATCTGGTATCCATTGGCTTTCTGGATGATCAACTTTGTCACAACGCTGTATAGCTTTCCGAAAGTCATGCTCAAAAATCGCCGTATACGTGCGCGATGGCAAAGTCCTGACCGGGGAATTAAATCCAGTTCACGAAAAACTGATTCATAAAACTAACTTTTAAATTGCGAGGATAAAAAATGATAGTAAAAACTCAACGATCTCCCCTTCGGTTTGTTCTGGATACCTTGCTGACAGTTTGTGCCTGGCTGGTTTTTGGCTACATCGTGCTGCATAGCATAATGTCAGTGTATATGAATTACAAACACGAACAGTTGCCTGTCGATACCAGTCTGGGGATTATCGTTCAGTATCTGACCATAACGGTGGTTTCTGCTCTATTGTTTGTGCTGTGGGCGCACTTGCGTGGTGCCAAGGAGTCAGAAAACGGAAATTTTGATCGATGGGTCGATGCCGGATTTGCTGCCTATCCAAAAAAATGGTGGAGCGCCCTGAAAGACAGTCGCCACAGCGTGATTTATCATGGTGATGATGGAAACATCGTTAGCGTGGAAAGTAAAGACTATATGCACCAATGAACCAGACGGATCGCTCCGGTTTGCCAGGATGTACGGGCGTACACCTGGCACACTGGCGATCCTGTTTCAATCAGGTAAATTACCCGATGCTCTCCGGTCTGGAACTGTGATTCTCCAGCGCCGCACGCTGCGCGCGGACGGCCTTCAGCGCCGTCAGAGCGAAATGTGTGCATACCAGAATGGAAAACACCGGCATGATGAATCCGGCAAAGGGCACGAGAGCGATGGCTGCGCAAATGAGACCAATCATCCAGAAATCACGACTGTAATGGCGCAGGACAAATTCCCGTTCCTCTGGCGTTGCATGCTCCACAATGGCGTCCAGACGGGTCATATGTGAGAAGGCATAGGCGCCCCAGAACAATGACAGGGCGATGCCCGCAAATGGAATCAGCCAAAGCGGCAGGGTAATCAGCCAGCCAATCACAAAAATCGTACTTACCTTGATGGTGTTGGAAAGGCTGGTCAGCGTTGCATTTTGCCCCTTTCTTTGCAAATCCGGGTAGCTGTTTTCACTGATCACTTTCAATGCCATGGGCATGACCAGAATGGCGGCTGCAGCCAGGCCGGCAATGCCGCTGACGGCAAGCAGCGCAACAAATGACAGAATGCCGGTGAGCCAGTCGCTCATGGTGGCAAATCCCCAGCCCGATAATCTGGCAGACACAGACTGGAACCAGCCCCAATGCATGGTGGTATTGTCCAGCCAGTGATCCAGCGGTCCCCAGGCGAACACCAGCAAAATGATGGCCGCAATAAGTGCAATCACAAATGGCAGAACGATGGCAAATAGCATGGCCGGACGTAGCTGTGTGGCCAGCCCTTTGCTGAAGGCTGCAGCAATGCTGACATGAGGTCGGGAGAGAGTGGCTTTATTGGCGGGCATTTCGTGCGATGGCTGGCTCAAAGTTTGCGTCGGTACTGCGCCATGGGTTGATATCCAGGCCGCCGCGGCGGGTGTAACGCGCATACACAGACAGACTATCGGGGGCGCAGGTACTCAGAATGTCGCAGAATATCTGCTCTACGCACTGCTCATGAAAACCATTGTGACCACGGAATGAGACGATGTATTTCAACAGTGATGCATGGTCAATGGCAGCGCCGGAGTATTCAATTTGCAGGCTGCCCCAATCGGGCTGACTGGTAACCGGACAATTGGATTTGAGCAGATCCGAACGCAAGGTTTCCTGCCGTGACTGTGTGGGATCTGCTTTCAGCAGCGATGCATCCGGCTGGTAAACGTCAATTTCAACATCCAGCGTATCGATCAGCGTGCCTTTGAGTTCGCCCAGTGACTCTGCTTTGAAGCTTGTCGGCTCTATCAATGTCACGCCAACCGGCGCGCCGGCCGCTGCACTCAGATCCTGCTGCATATAGGCAACAAGCGCTTCATGGCCCGGCATGCGGGTCTGATTAAAAGAATTCAGATACAGCTTGAACGATTTGGACTCAATAATATGCGTACTGGTCGAAGGTACAACAAAGCGCGCGAGGGCGATTTGCGGTTTGCCTTTCTCATTCAGCCAGGATAGCTCATAGGCGGTCCAGATATCCGCGCCGTGCCAGGCGGGCGGAGGCTGCAGGCTCAGATGCGCGCGTCCTGTATCCCTGGGAATGGGAAACAGCAGGGAAGGATCGTAGTGGTCTGGGTATTCTGTGTCTTTACCCAGCGGCGCATTGTGCAGAAAAGACTCGGTCATAGAATGGTTCAGAGTGATTGAATGCGAATGGTACGTGCGTAAGTACGGCTGGATCCATTACGATCGTCATTGAAAGCAATATCGCGACTGTCATCGCTGCTGTCTGACTCGTCATCGGTATCGGCTGGCGCCGCGCTTAACGTATCGTCAAACGTTTCGGCATCGAAGGCTTTGTCACCATTTTCATCTGCAATACCGGTGGGCTTTAGACCTGCGAAATCAAACAGATTGCGGTCCATCAAATGAGAGGGCGCAATTGCCGACAGTGCCTTGAACGTATTCCACACTTTCTTGGGACTTTCTTTTTCCCAGGCGGCAATCATGCGGCTGACTTCCTTGCGTTTAAGGTTCTCCTGGGAGCCGCAAAGATTGCAGGGAATGATCGGAAACTGTTTGAGTTCCGAATACGCAATCAGATCCTTTTCTGCAATATAGGCCAGCGGACGAATCACGGTATGACGACCGTCATCAGAGACCAGTTTGGGCGGCATGGACTTGAGTTTTGCCGCGTAGAACAGGTTCAGGAAAAACGTCGCCAGAATATCGTCGCGATGATGACCCAGTGCAATCTTGGTTGCACCCAGTTCGCTGGCCACGCGATAGAGGATCCCGCGGCGCAGTCGGGAGCAGAGCGAACAGGTGGTTTTCCCTTCTGGAATCAGGCGTTTGACAATGGAATAGGTGTCCTGGTTTTCAATGTGAAAGGGAACACCCAGTTTTGTGAGGTATTCAGGCAGCACATGCTCCGGAAAGCCTGGCTGCTTCTGATCCAGATTGACGGCAACGATCTCGAAATTGATAGGGGCGCGCTTTTGCAGGTTCAGCAGGATGTCCAGCATGCTGTAGGAGTCCTTGCCGCCCGACAGACAGACCATGACTTTGTCGCCTTCTTCGATCATGTTGTAATCGACGATGGCGGTGCCGGCTTCGCGCATAATGCGCTTGGTCAGTTTATTCTCGTGCTGGCGCTGTTTCTGGGCTGCCTGATGGCTGGCTGCGGCGCTGGGGGTGGCTACGGTAGTCATGTTCGGACGTGTCTGTTTTCGCGCTGGAGCGAATCAGCGGCTGGCTTCCACTTCTATGCCGACGGCGGCACAGTCAGAGAAGGCCAGAGGTTTGCCGATACGCAGGCGCACCCGGTAAACGGCGGGAAAGTCGTTCAGAAGTCGGGCAATAACCATGTCGCCCAGCGTTTCAACCAGATGCACATGCGCGCGCGTACATTCTTCAATAATCGCTTCTCGCAACTTGCGATAGTCCAGTACACTGCGGATATCGTGATCGTTGACTTCCTGGTCAACATGCATGTCGATATCGGCGTCAATATGCAGAGGCTGGGTGGCGCGCAGTTCGTGCTCCAGAATGCCAATTCGGGCATCCAGCGCAAGACGGCTGAAAAATATACGGCGAGTGGTCATGATAAATCAGTAAAAGGCTCCGGGAATTCCCGGATTTTGTTCAGGCTGCTATTGTAGTGTTTTCACCCCGGACTGGGGGGTACAATAGTGCCGGTAAAGATAAATTCATGATTAAACGAGGATTTTTCCCGAATGCAGCAGGCTGTTTATGATGCCATTGTCATTGG
>JAFAGQ010000017.1 GCA_023422555.1 Pseudomonadota bacterium | reverse complement strand
GCGAGTAATGGGTATGATGTCTTCATGGCGAACATACTTCCTTTAAAAAATTTGCTCCTTCGCGGGAGCGTTAAGAAATGCGACTGTTTTCCAGCAGCGTGCGACCTAGCCAGTCGTCACGATCCCGGATGCCCGGCAAGGTAAAGAAATAGCCTCCCCCTACCGGTTTAATGTACTCTTCCAGCGGTTCTCCGTTAAGGCGGCTCTGTACTGTAATGAAGCCTTTGTACAGATCCGCCTGATAACAGATAAAGAGCAGACCCATATCGAGCTGACCCGATTTGGTCACACCATTGGAGTAATTGAACGGACGTCGCAGGATCAGGTTGGCTTCGGACTGTGCACTTCGAGGATTGGCCAGACGAATATGGGAATCCATGGGCGTTATCTTGCCTTTCGGATCCTTAGCATAATCGGGAATATCAAATTCGGATTTCCCACCATCCAGTGGTGCGCCGGATACTTTGACGCGGCCGAAAATCGCCTCTTGCTCCTGCAGGGGCGTGCGATCCCAGCGTTCAACAAAATTCCGGATGATACGCACCACCTGATAGGTTCCGTCTACCGCCCAGTCCGGCTCTCCCGACCCAGGCTGCACCCAGACAATCTTTTTCATCTGCTCTGTATCATTCGAATCCGGATTGGCAGAACCATCGCGGAATCCCAGATAGTTGCGCGCACTCCCCGGTTTCTGTCCCTTGGTAGCAGTCACGGGAGGCACGATACCTTCCTGCTTCCAGTTCACCAAAAGCAGGCCGGGCATGGTTTTAACGATGTCCCGCAGTGCATATAGAATCACATCGCCGGTATTGGCGCAAAACTGTATGGACAAGTCGCCGTGACACAATGAAGCGTCCAGGGCGTCATTGGAAAAAGACGTCATTGCGTGCAAATGACGAGGCTTGCGGTCCGCTAGGCCGAATCGCTCATCAAACAATGAGGCACCCACCGATACGGTAATGGTCAGGCCTGCCGGATGGATGACTGGTCCCAGAATGCCCGATTCTGCGGGCGGCAGTTTGGGATCAAGCGTGGGCGGCGTGCCACCCTGGGTTAAGAAGGCAATGCGTTTCGTCAATGTCCGAAACAGTTGCTCCAGCTCGTCGCGATTCTGGGCAAGGACACCAAACGAGGCGACCATGCCCGCCAGCGGACGAGGGCTGACAATGCCTGCCTGGTGCCGACCAATATAAGGGACGTGATCCTCGGTATGACCAATCTCCGGTGCATCGGCCACCTGGGCTTCGCCTTTTCGGCCAGACGGCTGCGCATGTGCCGTGGCCAGTCCGGTAACGGCAGCGCCGGCAGCGCCCAGGCTACCCAGAATTCGCCGACGCGTTGGTGAAATAGGTCCAACACCACGAACGTCAGTATCAGAGACTTTTTTATCTTGCATAACAATAGGTACTATTCTAAACCCAGCGCAGCATTGATGTGATCAAAATCGTCGATCAATGCACGCAATGGAGTTATCAGGGCGTCGTATTGCGCCTGGGTGAGCGCAGCGACTTGAATTTGTCCATCCTTGCGATCAGCATCCATGACCTGAGTCACTTCGGAAAAATGCTGATCCAGTTTCTTCTGCAGATCCGGCGCAGCTTTGGTAAGAAGTGGCCGCAGCAATTCGCTGACTTTCTGTGTCCCGTCAAGCGTTCCCTGCAGGTCGGACAGGCTGAACACACTATCAGACTTGTCCCCCTGAAGTTTGAGGTCGTCCACGTTGCGTCTAAGCACTTTCGCTGCAGAGCCGATTAATTGCTGTGGTTGCAGTCCCTGGCCTTGCAGTCGTGTGTTCAGTGTAGCAATGTCGCTATTCAGTTGTTCGGCGACTGGCTTGAGCGCGTCAACATCCGCTCCTTGCTGCAGGCCATACTCGATGCGATGAAAACCGGAAAATTGCGGGTCATTTTCACGTTTTTCGAAATACTGGGCGTGCGCTTCCAGCTTTGTATCCAGATCAGCAAACAGCGCAGCAGCAGGTTCGACCCGCTTGTAGTGCTGGTGTGCCACAGGATAGGCCTCCCTCGCGCGGGCGATGTCGCCGGACTGAATGGCCTGAACCAGTTCTGCGGCTTCGCGCTGCAAGGCTTTAAGTTCAATAGCGGTGTATACCTTGTACTCGGCCAGCGCACCAATGTACCTGACCAGCGACGGTTTTGCCGCCTCGGCATCAGACGCACTGGAAGGCGTGACGGTCAGGGTGCCGCGAGGGTTGGTCAACAGACCGCAAGTCATATCGAATTTACCGGGTTCCAGTCTGACAGTCAGATTCTGCGAGAATCCGGGCGCGATATTTTCACGCTCTTCTACCACCATTACGCCGTCCAGAATTTCCCACTCCAGCGCCCGCTGTGATTTGTTGACCACGGTAAAAGTGGTGCGTCCCGCCGGCACCGTAATTTCGTTTGGCTCGCAGGCATTATTCTCAATTGTGACAACGATCGCGTTGCTGTCTTTCTTTGACGATGATTTGCTGGCAAGCTGTGAGGTATACCAGAAGGCAGCAAGTGCCAGCAGAACCAGCAATGCCGATCCGATTACTGCAATGCGCATCCATACGGAAGTGCGGGAAGATGAGTCTGACATCGTGAACCTATTGACGAACGAGAGTACTGCCCGCCGTCTGTTGTCTTGCGGGTCGTAGAAAAATGAACAACGTAATCAGCAAAAAGACGACATACAGGATGACCTCGCCCAGTACGGGGGCTTCCTGATAACCCAGCAGACCAGATAAGACAGCCCCCAGCGGACTGTCCAGCGGCAAGGTGTCGCTGAAATCAAAGACAATCTGCTGAAGATGATTCCAGATACCGGCTTCGTGAAATTTGCGCAGGACACCGGCCAGAAGCCCTGCTGCCACAAACAGCAGGAAGACGCCGGTAATTTTGAAGAAGCGGCGCAGATCCAGTTTCACACTGCCGGTATACAGGCCATAGCCAACAACAACGGACAACGCAATGCCGGCCAGCGCGCCTAGCGGTGCCTGCCAGCCTGTGCTTTGCTGAAAAATCGCAAGCAGAAAGAAAACCGATTCCAGACCTTCACGAGCCACCGCAAGAAAGACCATACCCACCAGCGCCCAGGCCTGGCCTCGACTGCGAGACAGCGCCTGGTCGACAGACGCCTGCAACTCACCCTTGATGGACTTGGCAGCCTTACGCATCCAGAACACCATGGACGTGATCATAAAGACCGCAACAAGCCCGACAATACCTTCGAAAAGCTCCTGCTCTTTTTGCGGAAACTCGGCTTCAAATAGCTGCAGACCGGCCCCGACAAAGAGTGACAGTGCGGCGGCCAGCAAGATACCGACCCAGACTGCAGGCATCAGGTTACCGTGACCACTTTTCTTTAAAAAGCCCGCCACAATACCAACAATGAGCGCGGCTTCGATGCCTTCGCGCAGCATGATCAGAAAGGGTATGAACACGAATTGCTTCCGGATAACAGTTAAGACGGATGATTTTACTGTAGTAATTCTGACTTGGAGCTAAATGCGAATGGTTATCAATTTAATTTATTGGACTCGAATATCAAAGCAAGCAGAATAAACCGCCTTCACTGTCCGGCAAATTAAACATCCGTTAAGGGTTTGTTAAGAATAGATATGATTTAATGTCATCAGGCTGTAATGAGAATTGATTGCATTACGGTTACGTTTTTAGTCAGAGCGTCGCCCGCGTCCTGAGTAGGCGAAATGTCTGACGTGTTTCTACAAACGGAGTTGTAAACCATGGCGAATGAAAAACGTCGCATCCTGTTGCGTAACGGTCTGGTATTTGGTGCTGGCGCTCTTATCGGTGCCCCTTCCCTGCGTGTGGCACAAGCCGCACCCGCTAAAACCCTGACCTTATATAACGGCCAGCACGCCAAGACGACAGAGGCGCTGGCGGAAGCCTTTACCAAGGCTACCGGCATTGCCGTTGATATCCGCAAGGGTAAAAGTGCACAACTGGCCAGTCAGATTATTGAAGAAGGCGCCAACTCTCCTGCCGATGTTTTCTATTCTGAAGAAAGCCCGCCAGTGGCCGCACTGGCAGAAAAGGGTTTGCTCGCCAGACTGGATGCAACTACCCTCAAGCAGGTTCCAAAAGGTTATACCGGCAAAGGTGGTACATGGACCGCAGTCAGCGCCCGTTGCCGCGTCATCGCCTACAACCGCGACATGGTCAAGGAATCAGAGCTGCCAAAATCAGTTCTGGACATGGCAACAGAAGCCTGGAAAGACCGAGTCGGTTTCGTGCCCACCAGCGGCGCATTCCAGGAACAGATTATTGCCATCAAACTGCTCAAAGGTCGGGAAGCTGCACTTAACTGGCTCAAAGGTCTGAAGCAGTACGGTCGTATCTATAACGGCAACAAGGCAGCCATGAAAGCCGTGGAAAGCGGCGAGATCGCAACTGCACTCGTCAATAATTACTACTGGTATTCAGTGGCGGACGAAGTTGGCGCAGATAAAATGAAATCAGCGCTTTACTACACCGGCGGTCAGGATGCCGGCGCCCTTATTACCGTGTCCGCTGCTGGCGTACTGAAATCATCTGCCAACCTCAAACTCGCAAAACAGTTTGTGGCATTCCTGGTCAGCAAGCAGGGACAGGAAGCGCTGGTCAAAACGGTCGCCGAGTATCCACTGGTTCCAGGCGTCAAATCGCCATATGATCTGAAGCCATTCAATGAGCTGAATCCACCGCAAGTCACTCCAGCCGACCTGGGTGATGCTGCGGACGCCTTAACATTGCGTCAGGAAGCAGGTCTGGCGTGATCCTTTCACGGATTCAGGATGGGAGAGCCCCGGCGGACTCTCCCGCCTGGTTAAGGGCGTGGACGGTACTTCCCCTTTTCCTGATCGCTTTACCCCTGATCTACGTTGCCATTCGCACCTCCCAGTCGGGGCTTGGTGGCCTGGCTCGGGAACTGCTGCGGGAACGTACCGCGATGCTGCTGGTCAATACCGTGGTACTTGCATTGGGCGTAACCGTGACAGCAGGGCTTATCGGTCTGTCCGTTGCGTGGTGCGTAGAGCGCACGACCCTGCCCGGCAGAAAAGTGTGGCGCGTTGCCGCCGCGCTTCCTCTGACTGTGCCCGCCTTCGTCTCAAGCTATGCCTGGTCTTCGCTTGATGTCATTTTCCAGGGCATGGCCGGCGCCATTCTGATACTTTCACTCTCCAGTTACCCACTGGTTTATTTACCCGTATCTGCTGCACTTAAAGCCGTGGACCCTGCCTTCGAGGATATCTCGCGTTCGCTTGGGTACGGACCCTTTCGCACCTTTGTGCGCGCACTCCTGCCGCAACTGACACCTGCTCTTGGCGGCGGTGCGCTGCTCGTGCTGACCCATATGCTGGCGGAATTTGGCGCGCTGGCACTGCTTCGGGTTCAGACTTTTACCACCGCCATTTTTGAGTCCTATGAACTGCAATTCGATAACGCATCGGCGGCTGCGCTATCCCTTGTTCTGATGGCACTCTGTATCCCCGCGGCTTACGCCGAGATGCGCGTGCGCGGTCGCCGCAGTGTCGCACGCATCAGCCGGGGTGCGGTTCGTCAGCCTCCTCTTGTCTCGCTGGGTAAGCTGAACCTGGTCGCACTGGCTGGGTTTGCCGTTCTGATGATTCTGGCGTTAGGCGTTCCTGTTGCAACACTGATCTACTGGTTGCTGCATGGACAGTCTCTGGGAAAGGGATATAGTGCCATCAGCCAGGCCATTCTGGGGTCACTGCAACTGGGCGCTTCCGGTGCCCTCTTCACTGCGCTGCTTGCCCTGCCCCTGGTACTGCTTTCCATCCGTTATCGCTCACGCCTGTCGGTTTTTGCAGACCGCCTGCCTTATATTATTCACGGCCTGCCCGGTGTTGTTGTTGCGCTGGCGCTGGTTTTTTTCTCTATCCGAGTGGTTCCCTATCTTTATCAGTCACAGCTGGTTCTGCTGTTTGCCTATGCCATCCTCTTCCTGCCGATGGCGCAATCTTCGTTGCGGGCGTCCATTGAACTGGTTCCTGCGCAACTGGAACCCATTGCCCGCAGCCTTGGACGCAACCCATTTCAGGTTTTCCTGTCCATTATCGTACCCAATATCACGCCCGGCATCGGAGCCGCGCTTGCCCTTATGATGC
>JAFAGQ010000404.1 GCA_023422555.1 Pseudomonadota bacterium | reverse complement strand
GGTGCGCATGAATATCCCGGCGGACATCCACCATTTCCTGAAGGTTCTTGATTTCTAACATTATTTATTCCGGAGATTCCAACAGGATCATCATAATCCGGTTTCAGCGACCGGGTAAAGTCGCTTTGCATTTTTCGGAATAAAGCGGTGTTTTTCTTAAAAAAGCGGTTATTCGAACGCGGCTGCTGCGCGCTGCAGTCGGTCGCTGACTGCATCCCAGGCCGCGTCACCCGGCAGGCGCTGTATCAGCAGATGATCAAGATGCTGCTGATCTGCATCGCGCAACAAAGCATACAGATCGTGCGCGTATTGCACCGGATCCTGTGCCACGCGGTGCCATTGCACCTGTGGTGTCAGATCTGAAGGCGCCGGCTCGAATGCGTAGACCGCCCAGCGCTCGTTTGCCGGACGCGCGGCGAGCAGTGTGTTCACCTGCCCGCCATCAAACAGACTCAAACGCGTGTCAGGCGCGTAATGCGCCTTTAACGTACCCGAGGCCCGCGGAACGGCCGCATCCGGTGCCGCCGGCGGATACCCCAGCACCTGTTCAAGCTGCGCCGCAGAGATATGGCCTGGCCGCAGCAGCACCACAGGGATGCCCTGCGCGATGCGCGAGACATCCACGATGGTCGATTCAATACCGATTTCCGTATCTCCACCATCCAGCACCGGCATGCCATCGAGATATTCCTGCGGGAACTCCTCTCTCACATGCTGCGCACGTGTTGGTGAGACGTGACCGAAGCGGTTCGCAGACGGCGCGGCAATACCGGCCTGACCTGATGCCCTCAATGCGGCAAACGCGCGGATGAGTGCCATAGCGACGGGATGGGAGGGGCAACGCAGGCCAATACTGTCCTGCCCGCCAGTCACGGCAGCATCAATGGCAGGATTTTTGGGAAGAATCAGGGTCAGAGGCCCGGGCCAGAAGGCATCGATGAGCGCCTTTGCTTCCTTCGGAATATCGCTGGTCCAGTAGGACAGATCGGCTTCCGGCGCAACATGCACGATAAGGGGGTGATTGGCCGGGCGCTGTTTGGCCTGATAGATTTTTGCCACTGCCGCGGCACTCTCGGCATCTGCACCCAGTCCATAGACGGTTTCTGTCGGCAATGCGACCAGCCCGCCCTGATCCAGCACGCGGGCCGCATGCTCGATCGCAGAAGTCATGTTTGAATCCTGAAATTCGCTCACGACAGGATGGTCCGGATGCCCAGTTTACGAATCACGTCGCGCGCACGTTCCTTGGCTTCTTCGATGGCTGGCGCCACGATGTTGATGTGTCCGACCTTGCGGCCCGGACGCGGCTCATCCTTGCCGTACAGGTGCAGTGATACGCCGGGAATGGCCAGAATCTCTCCCCATTGCGGCTCGCGCGCATGTGCGGCATTGCCATTGAACCAGCAGTCACCCAGAATATTGAGCATAACTACCGGTGTGAGCAGTTCAGTGGAACCCAGTGGCATGCCGGTCATGACACGCACCTGCTGTTCAAACTGACTGGTGACGCAGGCATCCATGGTGTAATGACCACTGTTGTGGGGCCGCGGCGCGATTTCATTTGCAATCAGACGGCCATCGGTCAGCACGAAGAATTCGACGCACAAAACACCCTGATAATTCAGGCCATCGGCAATGCGCAAGGCTGCCTCGCGGGCTTTGCCGGCAATGTCTTCCCTGACCAGGCCAGGCGCCACTACCGTGCTTGCCAGAATGCCGTTTTCGTGCGTATTGATCCCGATAGGGAAAATGGCGGTCTCGCCCGAAATGGCGCGGGCCATGACAACTGAAATTTCATGGTCCAGCGGCAACATGGCTTCGAGCACGCAGGGAATTTGCCCGAAGACACGAAACGCTTCCAGAGCCTCTTCACGCGACGAAACGCGCTGCTGACCCTTACCGTCGTAACCAAGTCGGGCTACTTTCAGAATACCAGGGAACAAAGAGGCATCGGCCTGCTCCAGGTCTTCATTGCTGCGAACTTCACAGTACGGAGCAACGTCGATATCCAGTGCGCTGATAAAGGCCTTTTCAGCAATACGATCCTGCACGACGGCAACTGCAGCGGCCCCGGGTGTGACGCGGCAGCTTGCTGCCAGCTGTTTCAGGCTGCTGGCAGGTACATTTTCAAATTCGGTTGTTACCGCAGGCGTGAGGGTCGCAAGTTCCTTCAGGGCCACAATGTCATCATAGGCGGCGGACATATGACGTTCGGCCACCATGCCTGCCGGACTATTGCCGGAAGGATCCAGAACGATCACCTTGTAGCCCAGTTTCTGGGCTTCATGGCAGAACATGCGGCCAAGCTGGCCACCGCCAAGCATACCCAGCCATTCGCCAGGATAAATACGGTCAGAAAGTGCGATTGGTGTTTGCATTGCGTTCAGGTCTTCTTTCAGTTCTGCGTTGTTCAGTTCTGCGTTGCGGGCGGCAGGCTCATGGCGCGCGCCGTCTCGGTCTGTTTCTCGCGGAAGCTGCGCAGCTTCTCACGCAGCGCGGCATCGTTCATGGCCAGCATGGCAATAACATGCAGTGCGGCATTGGCGGCACCCGCTTCGCCGATCGCGAACGTGGCTACCGGAATGCCCTTTGGCATCTGCACAATGGATAAGAGCGAATCTTCACCACGCAGATAACGTGATGGCACAGGAACACCAAAGACGGGAACCTCGGTCAGCGCCGCCATCATGCCCGGCAAATGCGCCGCACCGCCCGCCCCTGCGATAATGGCGCGAAGTCCATTGTCATAGGCAGCGGCGCCGTATTGCGCCATGTCCTGAGGCATACGATGCGCTGAAATCACCTGGGCCTTATACGGAACACCAAACTGTTCGAGCATCTGCGTGGCGTTTTTCATGACCTCCCAGTCGCTGGAAGATCCCATGATGACGCCAACAACAGCCTGCTGCGCCTGTTCATTCGCTGACTGACTATCGTTCTGGTTTGTACCTGGACTGACGGTTTGGTTCATGACAACACACTCATCCGATCAGGCGGGTTGCCGCCTCGCGATATTTGTCGGCTGTTTTCTGCAGTACGTCCTGTGGCAGACGAGGCGCTGGCGCTGTCTTGTCCCAGTCCTGAGTTTCAAGCCAGTCGCGCACAAACTGTTTATCGAAGGAGGCAGGGCTGGTGCCGGTACGATAGGAATCGGCCGGCCAGAAACGGGAAGAATCGGGCGTCAGCACTTCGTCCATGAGGTGAAGCTGGCCTTTTTCATCCAGGCCAAATTCGAATTTGGTATCGGCGATGAGAATGCCTTTTTCCGC
>JAFAGQ010000311.1 GCA_023422555.1 Pseudomonadota bacterium | reverse complement strand
TTATTTCTTACGGAGAAGCAGTAATCATGACACAGCGGAAGGCCCCACTGGCCAATATCAGGGTACTTGATCTGACGCGCGTGCTGGCAGGTCCCTGGTGCACGCAGAATCTGGCGGACCTTGGCGCAGATGTCATCAAGGTAGAACGTCCCGGCAGCGGCGATGATACTCGTGGCTGGGGCCCTCCGTACCTGAAAGACCAGTCTGGTGACCCGACAACAGAAGCGGCATACTATCTTTCTGCCAATCGCAATAAGCGCTCACTGGCACTGGATTTCACAAGCGATGTTGGTCGCGAAGTGATTCTGGAGCTGGCCCGCAAGGCCGATATTCTCGTAGAGAACTACAAGGTTGGTGGCCTGAAAAAGTACGGTCTTGATTATGAATCTCTCAGGCAGATCAATCCTCGATTGATTTATTGCTCCATCACTGGATTTGGACAAACCGGACCTTATGCCACGCGACCAGGCTATGACTACATCATCCAGGGCATGGGTGGTCTGATGAGCATCACAGGCGAACATGATGATCTGCCTGGCGGCGGGCCGCAGAAAGCCGGCGTGGCTGTTGCGGATCTGATGACCGGCATGTATTCAACCGTTGCCATTCTTGCTGCGCTCAACGAGCGGCATTCAAGTGGTCTTGGACAATATATCGATATGGCGCTGCTCGACTGCCAGGTCGCCATGCTGGCCAATCAGAATCTGAATTACATGACGTCAGGCCAGGCGCCCAAACGCGCCGGTAATGCACATCAGAATCTGGTTCCTTATCAGGTCTTCGAGGTAGAAGATGGCCACCTGATTCTGGCCGTTGGCAATGATTCGCAGTTTGCTGCCCTGTGCCAGTTGATCAATATGCCGGAACTTGCGCAGGATGATCGATACAGAAAAAACACCGGTCGTGTCGTCAATCGCGAGTCTCTGATTCCCTTGCTTGCTACGGTCATGAAGACCCGCAGGCGCGATGACTGGCTGGCTGATTTTGAAGCAAACAATATTCCAGCCGGGCCGATCAACACGATTGATCAGGTATACGAAGATCCGCAGGTTGTGGCCCGCGAACTTCGTCTGGATCTGCCACATCCCCTGGCGGGTTCTACGCCGATGACTGCCAGCCCGCTGCGATTGTCAGAGACGCCTGTTCAGTATCGTCATGCACCGCCCACATTGGGTCAGCACTCAGAGGAAATCCTCAGAGACGAGCTGGGCTGGAGCGATGAACAGATTGCGCAATTGCTGACAAGGTAAGTCAAAGTTGTTTTCGGCTCGCGGCCTCATCGCATTGAGAGCGCGAGCTGATCTGCCGGATCATAAGAAGTCACAGTAGTAAAAGAATTCACCGTAGTAAAAGAAGTCACCGAAGTTAAAGAAGTCGCAGTGGCAAAAAGAGATCAAACCAGCCATAGAAACAAAGATCACAGCAGCCACAGAAATCGCAAAATCAAAGACGTAAAAAAACCCACTGAAATCAGTGGGTTTTTCGGTATTTCCGGGAGTCTGCCGGAACTATTTTACGGCTTTTACCATATAGTCAACTGCAGCTTTAACAACATCGTCTTCTGCAGAGGAGCCACCTTTTGGCGGCATGGCATTCAGGCCATGCAGGGCGGCATCATACAGTTTGTCCATTCCTGTGGCGATGCGTGCATCCCAGGCTGCTTTATCACCGAATTTCGGTGCGCCGGCAACGCCGGCGTCATGACAGGCGAAACAGACTTGTTTGTACAGGGCCTCGCCCTCGGCAAGTTTGTTGTTGTCAGCAGCAGCGGGCGCAGCAGCTGCAGCACCAGCGGCGGCACCTGCTGCGGGAGCAGCACCTTCAGCAGGAGCAGCGCCTTCAGCGGGAGCAGCGCCTTCAGCGGGAGCAGCGTCTTTCGCAGGGGCAGCACCCTCGGCAGGCGCAGCGCCTTCGGCAGGAGCAGCTTCCTTAGCAGGAGCAGCACCCTCAGCAGGAGCGGCGCCTTCAGCAGGGGCGGCACCTTCAGCAGGAGCAGCTTCCTTAGCAGGAGCAGCTTCCTTAGCAGGAGCAGCACCTTCAGCAGGAGCAGCACCTTCAGCAGGAGCAGCACCTTCAGCAGGAGCAGCGCCTTCACCACCAGGCGCGGCCGGTTCTTTGAAAGAACCACCGGAATGGTTTGCGATGTAAACCACGGCGCGTTCCACTTCCAGATCGCTCAGACTGGGATCACCACCTTTAGGAGGCATAGCGTTCAGACCGTGCAGGGCGATTTTGACCACTTCTTCCTGGCCCGCTTTCAGGCGAGGTGCCCAGGCGCCGGAGTCACCAAACTTGGGCGCACCTGAGACGCCACTGTCATGACAGCCCATACAGAGGCCTTTGTAGACTTCTTCGCCTGTCTTGAGTTTTTTCGGACCTGCAGCAGCGGCAGCCGCGATCACGGGAGCCGTGTTGTACTTGGCAACGGGGGCAATTCGGGATGCGATGGATTCTTCCGTTAAGGAATCACTACCAGCACCCGAAGTGGTGCCAGAACTCACAACATTGACCAGGAGGATAATAATCAGGACGGGGAGAATGAACGCGAGAGCGACGACAACAATCAGCTGTTTTGGCGTTTTGATGAGGCTTGAATGTTCATCATGTTCTTCGTGGTGTTCTGTTTGATCGCTCATAGATACATCCTACAGGTCATTGCAAGGTTAAATAGTGAAAAAAGAGAAGCCAACTGACTCGCGTGTTGCCGGATCATGCCCTTTCCCCCGAAATTGAAATAATAAGTAATGTGGGATTATAACTATTGTCACCCCCTTTTGTACGTGATTGCGCCAGCCGGGGGGTGAAAGTGTCTTTTTTTAAGCAGAATTAACTTCGTTCAGACACCCTCGTAACCTTACGGGAATCTTCACAATAGGGTAGAATAATCGACTCAGTTGAGCGTCTCCGTAGTTCAATGGATAGAATAAGAGTTTCCGAAGCTCTTGATACAGGTTCGATTCCTGTCGGAGGCACCATCCAACTTTTTCTTGTTTTCCAAAAAGCTAAAAAATCATAAAAATCATGGGCTTATTGGTGTATGGTTTTCGTTCGTTTTAGATATTTCTAAAAGAATCGGGCTCTACCCCATAATCGGGGGATAGGGTACTCACCAAACTCGGTTCATTTCTCCTTTCCAACTGCATTTCTAACAAGCGGTAATTCTCGAAGTTTCTGAATCCAAACGCTCGGCGTGAGAGCATTTCCATTAAGCATCAAATTTCCGCCAAGTAACACTCCATATATCCGCTACAGATCCTGCTATGCGTGGTCGACCTAGCGACAGGAGACAAGGACGCATGAATTTATTGTTTGCGATAACTGAGTACAGTGTTGGTATATACTTAGTACTTACAAGATATATACCAAGTATGCATATTAACCAATGAGGAACAACATGCCGAAACAGGCTGTTTTCACAATGAAGCTCGAGCCAGAATTACGAGAAAATTTCATGGCTGAGGCGGCTGGCGAAGATCGGCCTGCCTCCCAGGTCATGCGTGAGCTGATGCGCGAATATATTGAACAGCGTCGTCAGGCACGTGAATATGACGACTATTTACGACGGAAGGTCGAGGCTGGCCGCGCTTCCATGCGCGCAGGCATCGGTCGTTCAAATGATGAGGTTGAAGCCAGATTCTCGGCCAGACGGAAAACAGTATCGGCAGGTTAAGTGTGAAAGTTTTCTGGACGCCAGAGGCGGAGCAAGATCGTTCCGATATTTGGGATTATATTGCCGCTGACAATCCAGGGGCTGCAGTGCGAATGGATAAAATTTTCAGCGACGCGGCTGCCAGATTGGCTAAACATCCTAATATCGGCAAGACAGGCAAAGTGTCAGGCACCCGTGAAGTGATACCGCATGAAAGTTTTCGGTTGGTGTATGAGATCGACGGACACGAAATTTGGATTCTGGCGCTTGTGCATACAGCTCGCCAGTGGCCGCCGGTAAGATAAGAAACACAACGTTTTAGGCCGATGATCTGTTAGAGTTAACATTAATGCGATCTGCGGTTTATATTTCTGCAAAGCCAGTGCGCATATGAAATAGCAACTCATTGGCGTTCGGGATAGTGGCGCGCCAAAGGAACCACGCCACTATTGACCCAAATTATTTCTTCAATCCTGAAATACTGAAACCCGCTGCTTGCAGCTGCTGGATCAGATCCCGATGCTGCTCGTCGGTCAGTTCAACCAGTGGTGAGCGCACACGTTTCCACGAATCATTCCCGCTCCAGTGGGCAATCGCCGATTTCAGGGCAGGAATCATGGGGAAACTCTGGAATATATTGCGAATGACATTCAGTCTTTCCTGTTTGCTGTCGGCATCCGCATCCTGCCACGTTTTGTAAAGCTCGTGGATGGCGGGTGCGTTGACATTCGCCGTCGCGCTGATGCAACCGGCGCCGCCGCCACGCAAGGTTTGCAGCAGAAAGCTTTCGCTGCCGGCAAAGATGTCAAATCCCTGAGAAGCGAACTGCTCCAGCATGGCCTGAGTGTTCTTCCAATCGCCCGAGGAGTCCTTCACACCTGCAATCACATCGGGATATTCTTTCAGAAGACGTTCAATCAGCGGCAGCGTGATCGCGACCTGGGCAACAGGCGGGATGTGGTACAGGTAGATTCTGAGACTGTCGTTACCGACCTTCTGTATGACCTCAGAAAAATATCGGAAAAGCCCTTCGTCTGAGACACCCTTGTAATAGAACGGCGGCAACATCAATACGCCGGCACATCCCTGATTGACGGCATGTCGCGTCAGGCGCACAGTGGTGGGCAGATCGCAGCCACCGGTGCCGGGCATCATGCCGTTGGGGTCCAGCCCTGCCTGAATCACGGCATCAATCATTTCCATGCGTTCATCGGGCGATATTGAATTGGCTTCCGAATTGGTTCCCAGAAAAGCCAGGCCAATCTGGTTCGACTGCAGCCATTTGCATTGTTCTGTGAATCGCGGAAGGTCCACGCTCCCATCTTGCTGGAATGGCGTAATAACGGGGGATAATACCCCCTTGATTGATCCAGACATCATTTCTCCTTTTTAAGTATTGCTGGCTAATGCCAAATAGTGGTTTATTGAACTTTGATATTTGCCTTCTGGATGACCGCTAGCGACTTCTGCGCTCCCCGCCGCTTGTCGTCATGCTGCTGCCGCTTTCGCGGCGTTATTTGATCAGCTCCCATTTGGCAAGACTGGTCACGTACTTTTCGTCAAACGCGAAGCCCAGTCCTGGTTCCTGATGCAGAATCACATTGCCATCTTCATGCGATAGCTGCCGGTCGACCAGTCTTCGGAAGTTGAGCACCTGGTCATCCCAGAAATACTCGACATAGCGGGCGTTGGGTGCGCTGGCTACCAACGGTGCGTGCAAGTCATGGAACCAATGCGGACACATGACCAGTCCGTAACTGGCGGCAGTCTGGGCGATACGGCGCCATTCGGTAATGCCGCCGCAAACGGCCGCATCGGTCTGCAATATCGATGCCGCGCCCTGGTCCATCAGCGCTTTGTGGTACCAGCGACCGTAGCCAATCTCAGCAGTGGCAATGGGGATGTGGGTCATCGATGCCAGTCGCGCGTGATTTTCCACGTCGTCAGGCGAAAAGGGTTCTTCAATAAAATAAGGATCGTACTGCTCGAAGCGACGGACATATTGCATGGCCTGAGTCGTGTCATACCAGGCATTGTTCATATCCATCATCAGTTCAACATCGGGACCCACCGCCTCGCGTGCCGCTTTCAGACGTTCTTCTTCTTCGCGGGGAGAAAGTCGGCCTGACTTCATTTTCACGGCTTTGAAACCTTTGGCCACATAACTTGCCATTTCTTCGCCAAGGTGGCCAGGTGTTTTACCATCCAGATAATAGCCGCCGCTGGCATAGGCAGGAACGCGGTCTAAAGACACCGCACCCAGATACTTATGCAAAGGAAGCTGATGTGTTTTCGCATTCAAGTCCCAAAGTGCAATGTCCAGAGCACTCAGTGCACGCATGACTGTGCCCGAACGACCTTGCAACAATGATTCCTGATACATGGCCTGCCACAGTCCCTCAACGGCATAGGAATCTTTCCCCATCAATACAGGCGCCAGCAGCTGGGTGACGGCGGCGTTGAAAATCGGACCGCCGGCACTTCCGACATAGCAGAAGCCAACACCCGTGACGCCATCCGTCGATGTAACCTTGACCAGGCCGTAATGCCTTGCACTGACGGTGCGGTTGGAAAATGAAGTGACTTTATCCAGTGGCACCACGGGCGCGCAAACCTGGATCGATTCGATAATTGGCATAGTGTCCTTTCCGAGAAATGGCGGGTGAAATACAGATGAAAACCGGCTGATTCCTGATGAATTGCAGATGAAATCCCGAGCAATGGCAACTGCAATAAGGTGAGGCAAGATGCTATTATTGAAACTTCATAACATGAGAACAAGCTGCTTTTGCTGGCTTCAGACAGAAGGAAAACTAATTTCCGGCGGGCAATTGCAGAACATGGGCAAAATTGTTGCTCGGGAGGCACGTTGGATACGAGATTTCTGGAAAGCTTTGTACAGGTTGTGGAACTGGGTTCCATTGCGGCGGCAGCCCGGCACCTTGACCTCACACCAACCGCTGTTTCCTTGCGAATGAAGGCACTGGAAACCGAAGTGGGTACGGCGCTTGTCAATCGGGTTGGTCGCACCATGATGCCGACCGAAGCAGGGAGTAAAGTGTTGCGCCAGGCCAAACTGGTTCTGGCCGAAGTCAGGAATTTCAATTCGCTTGCCAGCAATACCGAACTGCCTGCGGGGCCATTTACCCTGGGCGCTACACCTTCCGTGGTCAAAGGCCTGTTGCCAGAGGCGCTCCGGAAATGGCTGCACAAACATGCTGATATCAAGATTGTCATTGAACCTGCCGCATCCACCGTCCTGTATCAGCGACTTATGCAGGGCGAACTGGATGCTGCACTCATGGTTCATCCGCTATTTGATTTACCCAAGACTGTGGAATGGAAACAGCTTAGAAGTGAGCCCCTGATTCTGCTGGCGCCTGCCAGGCTACAGGGACAGGATCCTTTTTCGATCATAAGAAAGTATCCGTTTATCCGATATGACAGACGTGTTGTCGCAGGAAAAATGGCGGATGATTATCTGAAGGCGCATGGCGTTAATCCGGAACCCTGGCTGGAACTGGACGGGCTGGACTATATCTCTGATCTGGTTAAAGCGGATCTGGGCGTTTCGGTTGTGCCTGACTGGAGTTATGGTAACCAGTACGACCCAGGGCTCATCCGGCATAAGCTGCCAGGTCCTGTTCCGACCCGCAGGCTGGGGATGATGTGGCTGCGCTCCAACGTCCGTGAAAAGCTGATTCATGAATTTCTGGCGCTTGCGCTCTGAGAGCCTTGCGCACCGGGCGTTTACGACAATATGTCTTATTTCAAATGAAAGGCACAGGCTGTTTTATTACACACTGAGCATATTGCAAGGTGACTGACAATATGGCAACATGTTTTGCATAATAACGGGAACCGGGAACACAACGTATGGCTCAAGCTCCAACCTCCACGCCCTCACAACAAGGGCAACCACTTGGTATTGACGATATTACCGTCATTGATGATAGTAAGCTGAAGAAAGCTGTCACCGCCGCTGCGCTTGGCAATGCCATGGAGTGGTTTGATTTTGGTGTATATGGTTTTGTAGCGTATGCGCTGGGAAAAGTCTTTTTCCCCGATGCCTCACCAGCGGTGCAGACGATTGCTGCACTTGGAACGTTTTCGGTTCCGTTTCTGGTCCGTCCTCTGGGCGGCATTTTTTTTGGGATCATGGGCGATCGCTTTGGTCGACAAAAGGT
>JAFAGQ010000201.1 GCA_023422555.1 Pseudomonadota bacterium | reverse complement strand
CGTGGCCGCTGGTGCAGCCATTCAGGGTTCTGTTCTGTCCGGAGACCGGAAAGACGTGCTGTTGCTGGACGTGACTCCACTGTCACTGGGTATTGAAACCCTGGGCGGCGTGATGACCAAAATGATCCAGAAAAACACCACGATCCCAACCCGGTTCACGCAGACATTCTCTACCGCTGAAGACAATCAGCCTGCGGTGACCATCAAGGTCTTCCAGGGTGAGCGCGAAGTGGCTGCCGGTAACAAGGCACTGGGTGAGTTCAATCTTGAGGGTATTCCTCCTGCAGCACGTGGCCTGCCACAGATCGAGGTAACGTTTGACATCGATGCCAACGGTATTTTGCATGTTTCCGCAAAAGACAAAGGCACCGGCAAAGAAAACAAAATCACGATCAAGGCAAACTCCGGTCTGTCAGAAGATGAGATCCAGCGCATGGTCAAGGATGCCGAAGCGCATGCTGACGAAGACCATCGCGTTGCCGAACTGGCTCAGACTCGCAATCAGGCAGACGCGCTGGTTCACTCTACCCGCAAGTCTCTGACCGAGTACGGTGACAAGCTGGAAGCAGCTGACAAGGAAGCCATTGAAGCGGCCATCAAGGAACTGGAAGAGGTTCTGAAAGACGGCGACAAAGCGGCCATCGATGCCAAAGTCGAAGCGCTTACAACGGCCTCACAGAAACTGGGTGAGAAAATGTATGCAGACATGCAGGCCCAAGCAGCAGCCCAGGGCGATGCACCCGGTGCAGAACAGGCTCAGCCAGCTGATGACAACGTTGTTGATGCTGACTTCAAAGAAGTGAAACGCGACGACAAATAATGCAGTTTGTCTGACTCAAAACCCGGCCGGTCTGAAAATGACAGGGCCGGGTATTGTTTTTTATATTAGAGAAGAAATCTAAAGGCGTATAACGATGGCAAAACGTGACTACTACGAAGCGCTGGGTCTGGCCAAGAACGCTTCGGAAGAGGATATCAAAAAGGCGTATCGCAAACTCGCCATGAAGTATCATCCTGATCGCAATCCGGGCAGCAACGAGGCAGAAGAAAAATTCAAGGAAGTCAAGGAAGCCTACGAAATTCTTTCGGATCCGCAAAAACGGGATGCGTATGACCGATACGGCCATGCCGGTGTCGACCCTAATTCCGGTATGGGCGGGGCTGGCGCTGCCGGCTTTGGTGATGTGTTTGGCGATATATTCGGTGATATTTTCGGGGGCGGCGGCCGTCGCGGCGGCGGTCCTCAGGTATTTCGCGGGGCCGACCTGCGGTACCGTCTGGATATCACCCTTGAGCAGGCTGCCAAGGGCATGGAAACAGAAATTCGCGTACCCAGCTGGGAAAACTGCGATGTCTGTCACGGCAGCGGCGCCAAACCTGGCACCGAGCCCGTGACCTGCCATACCTGCCATGGTGCAGGTGCCGTGCGCATGCAGCAGGGCTTTTTCAGCGTGCAGCAAACCTGCCCGACCTGCCATGGTACAGGTAAGGAAATCAAGGAACCCTGCACAGCGTGCGATGGTGTGGGCCGCAAGCGTAAAAACAAAACCCTTCAGGTCAAAATTCCTGCGGGTATTGATGACGGCATGCGTATCCGCTCGGCAGGCAATGGTGAGCCTGGTGTTAATGGCGGTCCGTCCGGCGATCTGTATGTTGAAATTGCAATCAAGGAACACAGCATTTTCAAACGGGATGGCGACGATCTGCACTGCGAAGTGCCGCTGCCGTTTGTCACCGCCACGCTGGGCGGCGATCTGGCTGTTCCCACGCTGGGGGGTAAAGGGGAAATTACCGTTCCCGAAGGCACGCAAACCGGCAAGGTGTTCAGGCTTCGCGGCAAAGGCATCAAAGGGGTACGTGCTTCGTATCCGGGAGATCTCTACTGCCACGTGGTTGTGGAAACCCCAATTCGCCTGAGCGACGAACAGAAGGCTTTGTTGAGGCAGTTTGAAACCTCTCTCAACGATGGCGGAGATCGTCATTCCCCAAAGAATAAATCCTGGACGGACAGAGTTAAAGATTTTTTTAGCTGATCGCTCCATGATGCCTGTCCAGGCATCGCTTCCTATTTAGAATGCACGTATCGCTACGTGCATTTTTTTTGTGTATGCGTTTCTGCGAATATCAAACTCGACATGTTTAACCGGGAGTATGTCATATGTCATCAACCAGCAATCTTCGCTTCGCACTTGCTGCCAATCGTTTGCATCACGAGACACCCGATGCAGGCCTTTTTACCTGGCTCAAGGCGTCTTCGGAAACCATCCGCGAGCTGGGAATTGAACTGCATACGGTAGGGCGCACTTACGATGCCATTCAGCGCGAAGGCTTTCTCTCTGGATACAAAAAGAATATCCGCTACCCTTACGGCCGTGAAGGGGGCCTGATGAAACTGGTGTCTCGTGTCACCATTCATGAGGCCACACCCATTACGCTGGACGGCGCCATTTATCTGATCGACCCGGTTGACCCGTCTTCCATTTTTCCAGAGGCGCTGGCACTGAAGCGGCAATGTATTACTCATGGCAAACCCTTTGTCTCTACGGTGGCTGGTGCAATCGAGTGGATGGAAGTCGAGCGCGTGCGCGCAGGCCTGACTCCCTTGTCGGACTGCCTGTCTGCCGACGTATTGCGTGGCCAGACCCTGGCCCTGATTTCGCACGATGCGCTAAAGGCTGAAATGGTCGCATTTGCGTCTCAGTATTTCGATATTCTGTCGTTGTTTGAACGTCGCGTTGCAACCGGAACAACGGGCGGGCTATTGAATGAACTGGCCTGGTCCAAAGGCTGGCCAGCCGATAAGCCCTGGGTAGACCGATACCTGAGTGGTCCGTTGGGAGGCGATGCGCAGATTGCCGATCTGGTGCTCGACAGAAAATGCCAGCGAGTGATTTTCTTCGAAGATCCGCATGTCGCCCGGCAGCACGAAGCAGATATCCAGCTTCTTGAACGCGCCGTTCGCGTCGCAACGCATGATGCGACCTGCGCAACGGCAAGGGAAGTGGCCAGAAAATGGGCAGACGCGGTGCAGATGGTCAATGGAACAACGGCCTGAACGAAGCGTGTCGTGATTTGTTACAGCGGTAGACACAATTGAAATACGATATATAATTGGTTATATATCGGAGTCAGCTATCCGAACAGGTACCAAACATAAGCCGGGCGTTGTTTTCCGGTGAAATATTCCAGTTCTATTCACCATCATTTAAATGCAGGAAGTCATGAAACAACCTTCTATTCGCAGGCACGCGCTCGCACTCTCCGTCAGTCTTGGTTTTTCCATTGCGTCTGTCGCCGCACACGCCGGCACGCTGACCGTCTCTGCCGCAGCCAGCCTGACCAATGTATTCAAAGAGGTCGCGACCGTCTACAAGGAAAAACATCCGGACACCACCATTCAGTACAACTTTGCGGCATCTGGCGCATTGTTGCAGCAAATGCGTCAGGGGGCGCCAGTAGACGTCTTTGCTTCTGCTGACCAAAAAAGCATGAATGATGCAGCCAAAGCCGGCCTGATTGACGAAGCAACCCGTAAAGATTTCGTTCGCAATGAAGTCGTGCTTGTGGTGCCAGCCTCCGGCGGCGACAAGGTCAAAGACCTGAAAAGCCTGGAAGGTAACGATGTCAGCAAAATCGCCGTGGGTAACGTAGAAAGCGTACCAGCCGGCCGTTACACCAAGGAAGGCCTGGTAAAAAGCGGTCAGTGGGATAAACTCACCTCAAAATACGTTTTTGCCGAAAATGTCCGTCAAGTGCTTGACTATGTATCACGTGGTGAAGTTCAGGCCGGCTTTGTTTACGCGACAGACGCCGCCGTCAGAAGTGACAAGGTTCACGTTGTCGAAGCCCTGCCAATTGACACAGTCGTAAGTTACCCGGTAGCTGTTACCAAGGCTGCTGCCAACAAGGATGAAGCGCGCGCCTTTGTTGATTTCCTCAATTCCGACGAAGCACGTCCCATCTTTGATAAAGCGGGTTTCAAAAAGCCCTGATTGCAGTTGTGATGCATGCATCTGATGGTGCCTGCATATCTGCAAGGCAAAACTGAATTATGGAACCTGTCTGGATCCCGCTGCTTATCTCCTTGAAAGTGGCGGGCTGCGCAATTCTGATCAATCTTTTTCTGGGAATTGGTACTGGCTGGCTGCTGGCCCGACGTGCGTTTCCGGGAAGAGACCTGCTTGACACAATCCTCACGCTGCCCATGGTGCTGCCGCCCACCATTCTGGGCTATTATCTGATTGTGCTGCTTGGCCGTTATGGCTGGCTGGGGCACTACCTGGACGCCTGGTTCGGCATCCAGCTGATTTTTACCTGGCAGGGTGCAGTCATCGCAGCTGCCGTGGTGTCTTTTCCTCTGGTATTTAAACCGGCCCGCGCGGCCTTTGAAGGCGTGGACCGTAACTATGAAGACGCAGCGCGCGTTCTGGGTCTGAGCGAATTTGCGCTTTTCATGCGGGTTACCTTGCCATTGGCCTGGCGCGGTATTCTGGCCGGCCTTCTGCTTGCCTTCGCAAGGGCATTGGGGGAATTTGGTGCCACCCTGATGATTGCCGGTAATATTCCGGGAAAAACCCAGACCCTTTCCATTGCCGTTTATTCTGCCGTACAGGCAGGCGCAGAGGCACAGGCCAATTTCATTGTGGTGGTTATCTCAATTGTGTGTATCATTATCCTGTTTTCTGCGCGCTACCTGGCACCGCGGCGTCTGGAGTCTTAGAACGCAGCTTAGAGCTGTAAGACGTACATTTTCCGGTTGAGCCGTTTTAGGGGCTCTCGCCGGCCGGGATGAATATGTGGTGTGGCGCCGCCTGATGCAAGAGTAAATCAATGACCAATTTCCAGCTTGATGTTTCCATTCGCAAGAAACTGCAGCGCCAGCAGCATGGCTTTGAGCTGGAACTTGCGTTTTCTGCCACGAATCGGCGTATTGTCATACAGGGACCTTCGGGGGCTGGCAAAAGTATGACGCTGCGAGCCATTGCAGGACTCATTGCACCCGATAGCGGTCGTATTACTCTCAAAGATGCACTGAATGACAGCTTGTTTTTCGATTCGGCCGCCGGTATCAATCTGTCTCCGCGTGATCGCCAGGTTTCCTATCTGTTCCAGGATTACGCCTTGTTCCCGCATCTGACCGTCAGGCAAAATGTGGCTTTCAGTCTGACGCGTGGACTCTTCAATCCAGGTAAACAGGCATGGATTGAAGAGACAGACTACTGGCTGGACAAAATGCATATGCAGGCCTATGCCGATAGATATCCTGACCAGCTCTCCGGTGGACAGAAGCAGCGTGTTGCGCTGGCGCGCGCGCTGGCAAGTCATCCGCGCCTGCTTCTTCTTGATGAGCCTTTCTCTGCACTGGATACCAGCCTGCGTAAGCACCTTCGACAGGAAATCAGTCAATTGCAATCACAACTGCAATTTCCTCTGATCCTCGTCACACATGACCCGGCTGATGTGGAAGCCTTCGGTGACCTGGTATTGCACGTGCAGAATGGCGCAGTACAGGAGACGCTGGCAGCATGATCAAATCGCTCGAAAAGCCCGAGTCTGCTGAACGCACTGCATCGACAGTGAAGAACACGAGCGAGCAGGGCATGCGTCGCTCTCGCTCAGGCGACGGCATCAGGAATGGGAAAAGCCAGGGGACGCAAAAAGCGAAGCAGGCAAGACAGGAGTCGGTTGCGGAGTCTGCGCCCCGGCTGAATGTGCATACGGCCATCGGGTTTGGTATTCAGGAGCAGTCTCTGGCCGATGAGCGCGATCTGAAACTGCTGGGCTACGTGCATAGCGATGGTTCCATTACCGCCGCAGCGCGCGCGGTTGGGGTGACCTATAAAACCGCCTGGGACAGACTGCGTAATCTGCAGGAACGTCTGGGTCATCCCGTGATCATTCCCGCCAAGGGTGGGCGCGGTGGCGGCCGAACCATGCTGAGCGACACCGGACAGGCGCTGCTGAAATACTATCAGCAGTTGCGACGGGAACAGGATAGAGTCGTCGAACCAGAGGTGGGGCTGGATTCAGTCAATGATGTGTCCGAACGTCCGATTCCCCTGCGCAGAACCAGTGCCCGCAATCACCTTTCCGGCGTCGTGGCGGCCATTCGGCGTGATGGCATTCGTGATGAAATCCGCGTCAGTCTGCACGATACCTTACAGATCAGCGTCAATATTACGCGTGCCAGTACACTGGCGCTTGGCCTGAAAAAGAATGTTCCTGTGTATCTGCTCATCAAGGCGCCGGCGCTGCGATTCACCAGCGAGAACAAGGGGCAAACCAATGTCTTTCGTGGGGAAGTTCGCCATATTCGCCGCAACCAGAAGCAGCTGGAGCTGGAAGTTCAGATCGCACCGGAAGTCAATCTTGTCGCTGTCACCGCGATAGACAACAGCCGCCCTCTGAAAAAAGGCGATGAAGTCTGGATACAGATTGATCCGGATACGGTGATTCTGGGCATTGATTAGGCCGGGTTGTGACGCGAATGCCGGAGTACTGGTCCTGGCAAGGATTATTTTGAAAGCTGCCGCATGGCTGCTTCTATCCCTGTCATGGTGACGGGATACATATGATCCTGCATGATATTGCGAATGACATCGATGGACTGACGATACTGCCAATAGGCCTGCGGTTCGGGGTTGAGCCACACCGATTTTGGCCAGGCATCCAGAATGCGTGAGAGCCAGACGGCGCCCGCTTCCTTGTTGTAGTGTTCCACAGAACCGCCCGGATGCACGATCTCATAGGGGCTCATGGTGGCATCGCCCACAATAATCACGCGCCAGTTGGCATTGTAGGTGCGCAGCAATTCCCAGGTATCGGTATAGACGCGCTTGCCGCCTGTATCGTATCGCCAGAACCGCTCGTAGGGGCAGTTGTGAAAATACCAGACTTCCAGATTTCGAAATTCACTGCGAGAGGCAGAAAACAGTTCCTCAACGCGGGCAATGTGGTCATCCATACTGCCACCCACATCCAGCAGCATGAGTACATTGACGGCATTGTGTCGTTCCGGAACCATTTTGACATCCAGGAAGCCGGCATTTCTGGCGGTGCTGCGGATGGTGTCATCCAGATCCAGCTCTTCGGCAGCGCCTTCGCGTGCAAAGCGACGCAGACGACGTAACGCGACCTTGAAATTGCGCGTGCCCAGTTCCTGCTGATCGTCATATTCGCGGAACCGGCGTTCTTCCCAGACCTTGACCGCAGTCCGGTTGCCCGCTGACGGACCTCCCACGCGTATCCCCTCAGGATGATAGCCATTATTTCCAAAGGGAGACGTGCCACCGGTACCTATCCATTTATTGCCGCCCGAATGTCGCTCTTTCTGTTCGTTAAGACGTTCCTTGAACATCTCCATCAGCTTTTCCCAGCCGTGCTTTTCAAGCGCGGCTTTTTCTTCGGGCGTCAGATTTTTCTTCATCTGGCTGATCAGCCAGTCCAGAGGGATTTCAGGTCCGGCAGGCAGGGTGGCCGGCAGTTGCTTTACAAAAAGTGCAAACGCCTGGTCGTAGCGGTCGAAAAGCGTTTCGTCCTTCACCAGGGTCAGGCGTCCGAGCTGATAAAAATCATCCAGCGTGGGCGGCATCACGCGCTCTCTAAGCACTTCCAGCAGCGTCAGGTATTCCTTGACTGACACTGGCAGCTTGTGATTTTTCAGGTGATAGAAAAAATCGATGAACATAACAGGCTTATTGCTTATTTGGGCTCGTCACTTTCTGACAGGGTCGGGTCTTAGCGTCGGGTCTGCCGGGCAAGGCCGGCCAGGCGTTCCAGCAATCCGATATCCTGTTCGTTCTTGAGCAGGGCGCCGGCCATCACAGGCACAGAAGTGGCGGCATGCGCATCAATACGGGCCGCGTCGATATCTTCGGCCAGCAGCAGGGCGAGCCAGTCCAGAAACTCGGATGTCGAGGGCTTTTTCTTCAGACCTGGCGCATCCCGCAGCATAAAGAAATGATCCATCGCGGCGCGCAGGATGTCAGCCTTGACCTCCGGATAGTGCACCTTGACGATTTCACGCAGGGTATCTCGGTCCGGGAACTGAATGTAGTGAAAGAAGCAGCGGCGCAGGAACGCATCGGGTAGCTCTTTTTCATTGTTGGAGGTAATGATCACCAGCGGACGGTGTTTGGCGCGAATGGTCTGTCCGGTTTCATAGACATGAAACTCCATCTGGTCCAGTTCGCGCAGCAAATCGTTGGGAAATTCAATATCGGCTTTGTCAATCTCGTCAATCAGAACCACCGTGGGCGTATCGGACTCGAATGCCTGCCACAGCACACCCTTGCGAATGTAATTGGCAATATCACGTACGCGTTCATCGCCAAGCTGGGAATCGCGCAGACGGGACACCGCATCGTATTCATAAAGGCCCTGATGGGCTTTGGTCGTGGACTTTACGTGCCATTGCAGCAGGGGGTAGCCCAGCGCTTGCGCCACTTCTTCGGCCAGCATGGTCTTGCCGGTTCCTGGCTCTCCTTTGATCAGCAGTGGTCGCTGCAGGGTAAGGGCGGCATTGACCGCCAGCTTCAGATCCTCGGTGGCTACATATCTCTCAGTACCGGCGAACCGGCGGGTATCGGATAAGGATTGGCTTGGTTTCATTTCAATTCTGCAACAAAATGGGGATGATTTCAGCGTCTGATATTCAATACTAACCTAATCTAGATCAATTATGTCGTACAATCGGAAGCTTTAAAGCTGATCCGACCCGC
>JAFAGQ010000126.1 GCA_023422555.1 Pseudomonadota bacterium | reverse complement strand
GTATGTTTGAAAAAATCCTGATCGCAAACCGGGGGGAAATCGCCCTTCGTATCCAGCGCGCCTGCCGCGAACTGGGTATCAAAACAGTCGTCGTCCACTCCGAGGCCGACAGGGACGCCAAGTACGTGCGCCTGGCCGACGAATCGGTATGTATCGGGCCCGCGCCGGCGCAGCAGAGTTATCTGCATATGCCAGCCATTATTTCTGCTGCAGAAGTGACCGATGCCGAAGCGATTCACCCCGGCTACGGGTTCCTGGCAGAAAATGCCGATTTCGCCGAGCGTGTCGAGCGTTCCGGTTTTGTATTCATCGGTCCGCGTCCCGAATCCATCCGTATCATGGGCGACAAGGTCAGTGCCAAGCAGGCCATGATTGCTGCCGGCGTACCGGTAGTACCCGGCTCGGAAGGGGCATTGCCCGATGATCCGGCCTATCTGCTGGAAACGGCGAACAAAGTCGGTTATCCCGTGATCATCAAGGCCGCCGGTGGCGGCGGTGGTCGCGGTATGCGCGTGGTTCACACTGAAGCGGCACTGATCGGGGCTGTCAATCTGACCAAGGCGGAAGCCCAGGCAGCCTTCAACAATCCCGAAGTGTACATGGAAAAATATCTGGAAAATCCTCGTCACATCGAGATCCAGGTTCTGGCAGACGGCAAGAAGGACGCGGTCTGGCTGGGTGAGCGCGACTGCTCCATGCAGCGCCGTCACCAGAAGGTGATTGAAGAAGCGCCGGCTCCCGGTATTCCACGCAAGCTGATCGAGAAAATTGGTGAGCGCTGCGCCGAAGCCTGCCGCAAAATGGGCTATCGTGGTGCAGGTACCTTTGAGTTCCTCTACGAAAACAACGAATTCTATTTCATCGAAATGAATACACGGATTCAGGTTGAACATACCGTGACCGAATGCATTACCGGTATCGACCTGGTCCAGCAGCAAATCTTTATTGCTGCCGGCGAAGAGTTCAAATTGCGCCAGCGTGACATTACCCTCAGAGGGCATGCCATCGAGTGCCGTATCAACGCCGAAGATCCATACACATTCATGCCGTCGCCCGGCCTGATTACCAACTGGCACGTTGCCGGTGGTCCGGGTATCCGCATCGACTCGCATGTCTTCAATGGCTATCGGGTTCCGCCCAATTATGATTCCATGATCGCCAAGCTCATTACCTTTGGCGATACACGGGAGCAGGCCATTGCCCGCATGAACCTGGCGTTGTCTGAAATGGTGGTCGAAGGAATTCAAACCAATATTCCTCTGCACCGTGAACTGATGACCGATGCCAGGTTTGTCGAGGGTGGTACCAGTATTCATTACCTGGAACAGAAACTCGATCAGCGGGCCAAATAAACCTGTCGGCAGAAAAGGTCTTCGGACCTTTTTTTACAAATAAAAGAGGAAACGGCATGCGCGAATTGGTATTAACATGCCCTGAAGAGAAAGCGGAAGCGCTTTCGGACGTTCTGCTGGATCTGGGCGTGCTGTCGGTCTCTGTTGAAGATGCCGACTCGGGTACGGAAAGTGAAGCGCCGTTGTTCGGCGAGCCCGGTGGTGAACCCGAGGTTCAGGCATGGCATCGCAATCGCATTGTGGCCCTTATGCCTGATGAGCTCGAGCTTGAAACCCTTCTTCAAGGATTGCAGGCGCAGACGGGCACAGACTATTCCGACTCGGCCGCGCTGCGAGATGTCGCCGATACAGACTGGGTCAGACTCACGCAATCACAGTTCGACCCCATCCGCATTACTGACCAGATCTGGATCGTACCCAGCTGGCATCGGGAGAATCCTGAAGTACCCAGCGCCACGGGTGAGCAGAATCCGATTCTGATTGAACTCGATCCGGGACTCGCTTTTGGTACGGGCAGCCATCCCACCACGCATTTGTGTGCCCAGTGGCTGGCAGACAGTCTGCAGCCCGGTCAGACCGTGCTTGATTACGGTTGTGGGTCGGGCATTCTTGCCATTATCGCCGCCAGACTGGGTGCCCGGGATGTTATCGGCATCGATATCGATGAGCAGGCGGTGGAGTCCACGCGCTACAACGCTCACAATAATGATGTGCAGATCACTGCCGGCCTGCCCGATGCACTGCAGCCAGGCACGTTTGATGTGGTGGTCGCCAATATTCTTTCCAATCCGCTGAAGGTGCTCGCGCCCATGCTTTGCGGTCGCGTCGCGCCAGGCGGTCGCCTGATTCTTTCTGGTGTGCTGGAGCGCCAGGCCGAAGAAGTGGCCGCCGCCTATGCGCCCTGGATAGGGATGAGCGTGTGGCGCAGTCACGAAGGCTGGGTGTGCCTTGCTGGTACCCGAGCGCAGGCGTGAGGAATTCCCATGAAAACGCGTTGTCCTGAATGCAGTACTGAATTTGATGTAACGCCAGCGCAACTGAATGCCCGCAGCGGCAAGGTGCGTTGCGGGGTATGTTCAACGGTCTTCAATGCCTACGATCATGTTGTTGAAGACGAACCGGATTTTCCGGTACTTCAGGCCGGTACTCGCAGGGCAAACATGGCTGCGGCAGCGCCGGCTGCAATTGCAGCAGAGGACGAAGACTTCCGGATTCAGCATGATCGCCCTGTTGAGCGTGATCGTGCGCGTTATGCTGACCGATCAGTCTCCGCGCGTGAGCGCCAGAGCGAAAGAGAGCCGGAATTCACCGACGATGACGACTGGTCGTCGCAGCGTCCGCTGCGCGTGGAAGACGACGGGGCTGACGAGCGGGCGCCTTCAGAGCGCTTTTCTGCTGGTACGCCGAGTCTGTCAGGCAGTGGTGCCTATTATCACGAAGGGCGTGATCATCGGAGACGAAGCCGGGCGCCGGAGGTGGTTGTAGAAGGGCAATATCGCCGACGGGTACAGCGCGATACCGAATACGATGACCCGGAACACAGCAATGGCAGCGGTCTGGTGTGGTTCCTGGCCGTGATTTTCGGGCTGATCGTCCTGTTCGCTCAGGGTGCCATCGTATTTCGTAACCAGATTGCCAATGTGGCCCCGAACCTGCGTCCGCAACTGGTGCAGCTTTGCAGCTTTGTGGGTTGCCAGGTCGGCTACACGCGTTCAGCCCGCAATCTTGCCATTCTGAAGCCGGCACTCCGGCAGGCGAACAAGCCAGGTCTTGCACCTGACACACGCGCCTTTACGCTGCACGCAGTGATTCGTAATAACGATTCCATCGATCAACCCTGGCCTTCGCTGGTGCTGAGCCTTAAAGACAGTTCCGATTCTGTGTCTGCCCGACGGATCATCAGCCCCGAAGACTATCTCCTGCCCGATGCACGCAGCCGCAGTTTCAAGCCTCGCGATGAAGTGGCCATTGATCTGCCGATTACCGCAAGTCGCACACAGGTGGCGGGTTTCGAATTGAGTTTGTTTTATCCCTGAAGGTTTAGCCAATGAATAATGCAGTCCTCGTATGCGGTTCCGTCGCGTTTGACACCATTACAACCTTTGAAGGTCATTTCAAGGATCATATCCTGCCCGAGAATATCAGGTCACTGAGTGTTTCGTTCTTCGTGCCGACCATGCGCAAGGAGTTTGGCGGATGCGCAGGCAATATTGCCTATAACCTTCGTCTGCTTGGTGGAAACCCGGTACCTGTTGCCACTGTTGGCCCGGACGCGGCTGATTATCTGGCACAAATGAAAAGCCAGGGCATCGATACCCGACTGGTCCGTGTGCTGGACGATATGTTTACGCCGCAATGCCATATCACAACTGACATGGACGGCAATCAGATTGCGGCGTTTCACCCAGGCGCGATGACACGATCCACAGAAAATGATGTCAGCACCGAATCTGCTGCATGGGGGATTGTTGCGCCGGACGCCAAGGAAGGTATGTTCAAACACGCCCGCGCCATGCACGGCGCCGGCATTCCTTTTATCTTCGATCTGGGTCAGGCCATGCCGCTGTTTGACCGCAAGGATCTGGAAGACATGCACGCACTGGCCGACGTATGGACTTTCAATGATTACGAAGCTTCCGTGGTGGAGCAGCGCATGGGCCAAAGCATAGAGAACCTGGCAAAAGATCTGCGTGCCGTCATCGTCACCCGTGGCGCTGATGGGGCGACACTCTACGAAAACGGCAGCCAGATCACAATTGCACCATGCAAGGCTGAAAGCGTGACGGATCCTACCGGTTGCGGCGATGCCCATCGCGGTGGGCTGCTGTATGCGCTGACTCAGGGCTGGTCATTTGAAGATGCCTGCAAACTGGGCAGCATTATGGGCGCAATCAAAATCGCGTCTCAGGGACCGCAAAACCATAAACCCACGCGACAGGAAGTCTCTGCGAAGCTGCAGTCGGCTTACGGCCTGTCACTGCCTGAGAGTGCAAGCTGAGTCGCTAATGAAGACTGCAAGACATAGCGGATCGCAGTTGAAATAGAAAACAAAAGGCCCGGGAAAAGAAAAAGCCCGAAATAAGTGAAGGCTCGAAATAAGTAAAGACCCGGGAAAATAAGGCCCAAAAAAAAGCCCCGTTTGAAGTGACCTCACAACGCCGGAAATCTATCCGGCACCAGGAGGGCAGCTCAGGCGGGGCTTTTTTCTGGAAGAAACTTAAAAAGAGATCAGATTGCTAAGTGCAATCTGCACGACCTGCAAAATCAGAATCAGTATCAGCGGGGAAAAATCCATCATCCCTGTACGAGGCATATGTCTGCGAATGGGATCCAGCAAGGGAGCCAGCAGGGTATTGAGTACGGGCATAATTGGCTGCATGGGGTTGATCCAGGAAAGTATCGCCTGAAAGATGCAGACCCAGGTTGCCAGACTGAGGGCCCATTTGACCGTCATCAGAAGCGCCACCACGGGCAGACGCAGCAGTAATCCCTGCTCGAATCCAAAACCGCTAAGCGACATCAACAGCAGCATTTCAACAATGGCACACAGAAACGCCATCAGCAGCGAGGCGGAATCGATCTTGTTTCCCGTTGGCAGAATGGACCGCAAGGGCGTCACGGCCCAGTCGGTCACACTATTGATCATGCGGGCGTAAGGTGTGAACGGATGCACACGTACCCAGTACATCCAGGCCCTGAGCAGGAAAACGGAAATCAGCAGCGAGAATATCGTGGATATTAGAAAGGTGAGTATCGAAGAAATCATTGTTTTGCATCCGGCAAAATAAAAAACCGCCCAACCAGAGGTCGGACGGCTGGTTGCAGGCAGAACTCAAAGGATTCTGCCCGGCCAGTCACAAGAGAGCGGAGCCGGTAAGAAAAAAGGGTGCCACCAGGGCACCCTTTGACCGGATATCATCGCACTGTCCGAAAGGGCAGCTCCATTATACCGGACTCATACTGCGTCTTAAGGACGGCCGCCTGTAGGGAATGGCCATGCAGCAGACGTATTCGTTGCTGTTTTCGCATCATCAGCGGAAACCGTTTCTGTCACGGGCGCTGCTGGTGCTTTTTTGACAACCGGCTTTTTCGCTGCAGGTGCCTTTCTAGCGACGGGCTTTTTTGCAGGTGCCTTTTTCGCTACCGACTTGGCGGGCGCCTTTTTCGCAGCCGCTTTCTTGGCTGGTGCTTTTTTAGCGACAGCTTTCTTCGCTACGGCTTTCTTGGCAGGAGCCTTTTTGGCAGCTGCTTTTTTGGCTGGCGCTTTCTTAGCAACTGCTTTTTTAGCTACGGCCTTTTTGGCTGCGGCTTTTTTTGCAGGAGCCTTTTTAGCTGCGGCTTTTTTGGCAGGTGCTTTCTTGGCAACTGCTTTTTTCGCTGCGGCTTTTTTGGCTGGTGCTTTTTTAGCGACGGCTTTCTTCGCTACAGCTTTCTTCGCTACGGCTTTCTTGGCAGGGGCTTTTTTAGCGACAGCTTTTTTTGCTGGTGCTTTTTTGGCAACTGCTTTCTTAGCTACCGTTTTCTTGGCAACTGCTTTTTTAGCAGGGGCTTTTTTGGCAACGGCTTTTTTCGCTACGACTTTCTTGGCAGGTGTTTTCTTCACAACTGCTTTCTTGGCAGTAGCCTTTTTGGCTGCTGCTTTCTTGGCTGCAGGTTTCTTTACAGCTTTCTTGGCGGTAGTAGCCATGATATTGCTCCTTAGAATGGGTCCTAATCACAAATTAAAAATACATCTACGTAGATATAATTCAAGACAAGCAACAAAAGAGCTTGGCTTAACTACCATTTGATATGTTCCCCACAAACTGTGCGAAACATCTCAAATGGACATGATGAAATGAATTCGATTTCCACCATAAGCGTAAGGGTAACGCATAACTACGTATAACGAAAGAATTTCTTATTGATATTATTGGCTTAACTCAATTTATC
>JAFAGQ010000124.1 GCA_023422555.1 Pseudomonadota bacterium | reverse complement strand
GTTCGCCAGTCTCCGGGTTCGGGCACCAGTTTTTCATGTCCGACGTACAGCGCAGAGGCATCGAAGATGCGGGCCTGCTCCTTTTTAAAGATATCGTCGTTGAAGTAGACGTCGACAGGAAGTTGCGTCGCCGCCGGAGATACATGTGCCAGTTTGGCAATATCAGACATGAGATGCCCCCCGATGAAAATAAATGCCGCCTCACCAAGGGTCATGAGCCGGCATAAAGTGTCGAAAAATGAAAAGGAGAGTAATTATAAAGAAAATCAATACCTTAGTCAAGGAATATAGGCAAAGTTTACCGCCGCCGAACCGGATGGTGAATGGGTGCTTGAAGAGGCAGGAAACGGCGGGTGCTCACTTTGAGATCAAACAGGCGAATCTGCCACCGAAGCCGCCGCTGATTTCGTACAATGTTCTTATTGCAAGATGGAAAGCATGGGTGAACCGTGCTGACCCTATGGAACGTATTGGAGACAGGTGTTGACCGAAAACGCTAAAACCGACAACGCCGCGCTGCCCGACCAGTTCGAAGCGGCCCTCGGCGAGCTCGAAACAATCGTATCAAAAATGGAAGATAACAGCATGTCGCTGGAAGCCTCCATCGCGGCCTATGAGCGGGGCGTAAGGCTGGCCCGTGTCTGTCAGGACAAGCTGGATGCGGCCGAGCAACAGATCAGTGTTCTGCGCAACAATACGCTGGTGCCACTGGCAGACTCAGGATCCTCTGAATCATGAACGCGCGGGCTGTTACTCTTGAAGACTGGCTGCCTGCCTGTATCAGCAAAGTTGAAGCTTCTCTTGAGAAGGCGCTGCCACCGGCAGAAGAAAATCCGCAAAAACTTCACGAGGCCATGCGTTATGCCACTCTCGGTGCAGGCAAGCGTCTTCGTGCCGCGCTGGTCTATGCGGCCGGCCAGGCCAGTGCCCAGCAGACAGCCTTGCCGTCGGCACTGGAACATACGCTGTCGCGCGCTGCTGCTGCCGTTGAGCTCATTCACGCCTATTCACTGATTCACGACGACTTGCCGTGCATGGACGATGACGTGCTGCGCCGGGGTAAACCCACCGTCCACGTTCAGTTCGATGAAGCCACTGCGATGCTGGCAGGCGATGCCCTGCAGCCTCTGGCATTTGCGCAGCTGGCGCAAATGTCGGTTGCACCCGCGCTGGTTGTACAGGCTGTGAATGTGCTGGCACAGGCGGCGGGCAGTCAGGGTATGGTGGGTGGTCAGGCAATTGATCTGGCCAGCGTCAACCAGCAACTGAGTCCCGAACAGCTGCAGCAAATGCACCGGCTCAAAACAGGCTGCCTCATTGAAGCCAGCGTGCAGCTGGGCGCAATTGTGACGGCGGCCAATTCGGACCTGCGCCTGGCGCTGGAGAATTACGGTTCCGCGATTGGTCTGGCCTTTCAGGTAGTCGACGATATTCTGGATGTCACGGCCGATCAGCAGGCGCTGGGCAAAACACCGGGCAAGGATGCGGCAGGCAACAAGCCGACTTATGTTTCGGTCATGGGCCTGGAGCAGTCACGCGAATTTGCACAGCAGTTGCACACAGCGGCGCTGGACGCCATCCGTCCGTTGGGTGAACCCGCCGGTCATCTGCGCGAACTGGCCGACCTGATTCTGAATCGCAAATCCTGATAGCCTTAGATGCCAACCCGTGTTTCCCGCTGCATGCGTTCCAATATTGTCAGAGCGCCAGCAACCAAGACGATTTCATGACAAAGTTACTAGACACACTTGATTTTCCTTCTGATGTTCGAAAACTGAGCCAGCACCAGCTGAAGGCGGCCGCGACCGAGTTGCGCGCCTTTATTCTGGAGTCTGTGTCACGTACCGGCGGCCATCTGTCTTCTAATCTGGGCACCGTCGAACTGACGCTGGCCCTTCATCACGTTTTCAATACGCCGCATGACAGGATCGTGTGGGACGTGGGTCATCAATCCTATCCGCATAAAATTCTGACCGGTCGTCGTGGCGAGATGCCGGGATTGCGTCAGCAGGGTGGTATTTCAGGTTTTCCGCGACGCTGCGAATCCGAATATGATGCCTTTGGCACCGCGCATTCTTCCACTTCCATTTCTGCCGTGCTTGGCATGGCGGTGGCCTCAAGAAATCTGGGCATAGACCGGCAGCATATCGCAGTGATCGGTGATGGCTCCATGACAGCCGGCATGGCATTTGAGGCACTGAACAACGCGGGCGTAACGCCGGGTGTGAACGTGCTGGTCATTCTGAATGACAACGATATGTCCATTTCCCCTCCCGTGGGGGCGCTCAACCGGTATCTTGCGCGTCTGCTGTCGGGTGGTTTCTATCGCGATGCCAAGAGTGTAGGACGTGCGGTCCTGGGGCAAATGCCCGGTCCGGTGCTGGATATTGCGCGGCGGGTCAAAGGTCATGCAAAGGGCATGATCAGTCCGGCCACGCTGTTCGAAGAACTGGGTTTTAATTACGTGGGTCCCATCGACGGACACGATCTGGATGCGCTGGTTCCGACCCTTCAGAATTTGCGGGAATTGGGTGGGCTGCAGTTTCTGCATGTTATAACCAAAAAAGGTCAGGGTTATAAACTGGCCGAAGCGGATCCTGTTCTGTATCACGGACCGGGCAAATTTGACCCGGCGCTGGGCATACAGAAGCCGACAAAACCGGGCAAGCAGACCTTTACACAGGTCTTCAGTCAATGGCTTTGTGATATGGGTCAGGAAGACACCCGGCTGATGGCCATTACTCCCGCCATGCGTGAGGGCAGCGGTCTGGTTGAGTTTGAAAAGCGGTTTCCCCAGCGGTATTTTGATGTGGGAATTGCGGAGCAGCATTCGGTCACGTTCGCCGCAGGGATTGCCTGTGAGGGACTCAAGCCGGTGCTTGCCATATATTCAACCTTTCTGCAGCGCGGCTACGATCAGTTCATTCACGATGTTGCCCTGCAAAACCTGGATGTGACCTTTGCCCTGGATCGGGCTGGGTTGGTGGGGGCCGATGGCGCCACCCATGCCGGCAATTACGATATTGCATATTTGCGTTGTATCCCCAATATGGTAATAGCCACACCTTCGGACGAGAACGAAACCCGCTTGCTGTTGTCCACTTGCTATCAACATCCGGGTCCGGCTTCCGTCCGTTACCCCAGAGGTAGTGGGGTGGGTGCACCAGTGGCCGAAGGCCTGGATACGGTACCGGTAGGCAAGGCAGTGGTCAGGCGCCAGGGTGAAAAACTTGCCATTCTGGCATTTGGGACCCTGCTGCACGCTGCGGCGCCCGTTGCCGAAGAGCATAATGCCACACTGGTGGATATGCGCTTTGCCAAACCTCTGGACGAAGCACTCGTTCTTGAACTGGCGAAGTCCCATTCCCGGCTGGTGACGCTGGAAGAAGGGGCCATCATGGGCGGGGCAGGAAGTGCAGTCACCGAATTGTTGCACGCACATGGAATCAGCTGTGATGTACTGCAGCTGGGGCTGCCCGATGTATTCATCGACCATGGCGATCAGGGAGCACTGCTGGCCGGCGTGGGGCTGGATACAGCAGGAATAGCGCAGGCCATTGCCCGTCGTTTCGGGCAGCCTGAAGACAGATAAATTAGAGCGAAGAAAATGAATTCTCAAATAGAACCATCGGTGCTGATGCCTGATGTACAAAGTACGCTGGATGAGCGACACATCGCGATCCAGCGGGTCGGGATCCGCCAGGTTCGCCAGCCCATGTTGTTGCAACTGGCCGATGGCTCGGTGCAGTCAACCATTGCCGAATGGACGTTTACCGTCATGTTGCCGGCTCATGAAAAGGGTACGCATATGTCCCGGTTCATGGCGCTGCTCAACACCTGGCGCAATCGCCCCATGACGGTGGACGCCTTTCGCAGCATGGCGCTGGAAATGCTACCGCTGCTGCACGCTGAAAAAGGGGATATTACGGCCAGTTTTCCGTATTTCATCAACAAAAAGGCGCCCGTCTCTGGTGTGGAAAGCCTGATGGACTATCAGGCCACCTGGGTGGCTCGCGCCGAACATGACCAGGCAGTGGTAGAGCAGACCATGGTTGTGCCAGTCATGAGCCTGTGCCCATGCTCCAAGGCCATTTCCGAGTACGGGGCACACAACCAGCGTTCCCATGTGACTGTCAGTGTGGTGACCGAAAAGCCCTACGATCTGGATGATCTCATCCGCAGGATCGAGGCTCAGGGTTCCTGCGAACTGTGGGGCCTGCTCAAACGTACCGATGAAAAATACGTGACCGAGAGGTCTTACGACAATCCCAAGTTCGTTGAGGATCTGGTTCGCGATGTCGCTGCCGTATTCCAGAAGCTGCCGGGTGTGCAGCGATATCGGGTTGAGGCGGAAAACTTTGAATCCATTCATAACCACAGCGCCTACGCAGTGGTAGAGGGTTAGATTCACGAGCCATTCTGTGCATGAATGCACAGGCTGATTGACAAAAACAGTGGTAAATCAGCACTTTATGAAATGAAAAAGACCGCGGTCTGTGGTCTTTTTTCTTTACGTGTGTTATATTTTACGGTTTCTTGCTCGCCCCGGTCGGGGGGCTGCGGGTCTTTTGCGTATTTCAGGGCAGTATTCTGAATGCAGCATGGCCATAACGCAGCAACAGGTTCCGGCGGGCTGCCCCCCGTCATTCATGGTGATATTGCTGCTCCCACAGCTGTGGTGCTGCCGTTGCCGTGCAATGTCGGATATTCCACAAGGAGTTATCTATGCGTCACTACGAAGTAGTGTTTATTGTTCACCCTGATCAAAGCGAGCAGGTGCCCGCCATGATCGAACGTTACCAGTCCACGGTAACTAACGATGGCGGTACCGTCCATCGTCTCGAAGACTGGGGCCGCCGTCAGCTGGCTTACCCAATCCAGAAACTGGTCAAAGCTCATTATGTCTGCATGAATATCGAATGCTCACAAGCGGCACTGGATGAGCTTGAGCATGCATTCCGTTACAACGACGCCGTGCTGC
>JAFAGQ010000090.1 GCA_023422555.1 Pseudomonadota bacterium | reverse complement strand
TTTCTCATGTTTGTATCACATCAAAATAAGTTATGAGTACTATGGATTCTTTTGCCAGGGAAACCCTGCCAATATCGCTAGAAGAGGAAATGCGCCGCAGTTACCTCGATTACGCCATGAGCGTGATAGTCGGGCGGGCACTCCCCGATGTCAGGGACGGGCTCAAACCGGTGCATCGCCGGGTTCTTTTCGCCATGCACGAACTGAACAACGACTGGAACCGTGCCTATAAGAAGTCGGCTCGTATCGTCGGTGATGTCATCGGTAAATATCACCCTCACGGTGATCAGGCCGTTTATGACACCATTGTACGGATGGCTCAGGATTTCTCCCTGCGGTACATGCTGGTGGACGGGCAGGGTAACTTCGGCTCAGTAGATGGCGACAGTGCTGCGGCCATGCGGTATACCGAGATCAGGCTGGCCAAGATTGCGCACGAGCTGCTTGCCGATATTGACCAGGAAACGGTTGATTTCGGCCCCAACTATGACGGCAGTGAGCAGGAACCGCTGTTGCTGCCATCTCGCATCCCAAATCTGCTGGTTAACGGCAGCTCAGGTATTGCTGTTGGTATGGCAACCAATATTCCTCCGCACAATCTGAGCGAAGTGATCGATGGCTGTCTGTATTGCCTGCGCAATCCTGGCTGCACGCTCGATGAATTGATTGAGCTTATTCCTGCACCCGATTTCCCCACCGGCGGTATTATCTACGGTATTACCGGCGTACGCGAAGGTTATCGCACGGGTCGCGGCCGGGTCGTCATGCGTGCCAAAACGCATTTCGAAGATATGGAAAAGGGCAATCGCCAGGCCATCATCGTTGATGAGCTTCCTTACCAGGTCAATAAGAAAACACTGCAGGAACGCATCGCCGAACTGGTCAACGAGAAAAAAATTGAAGGGATCTCCGATATTCGCGATGAGTCAGACAAAGACGGTATGCGTCTGGTCATCGAGCTCAAACGTGGCGAAGTGCCGGAAGTCATTCTGAACAATCTGTTCAAGCACACCCAGCTGCAGGACACCTTCGGGATGAACCTGGTCGCCCTGGTTGAAGGGCAGCCGCGCCTGCTCAATCTCAAGCAGATGGTCGAATACTTCCTCAGCCATCGCCGGGAAGTCGTCACACGCCGCACTGTATACCAGTTGCGCAAGGCCCGCGAACGTGGTCATTTGCTTGAAGGTCTGGCAGTGGCACTGGCCAATATTGACGATTTCATCGCCATTATCAAGAACGCCCCTACGCCTCCCGTGGCGCGTCAGGAACTGATGGCGCGCAACTGGGACTCCTCACTGGTACGCGAGCTGTTGCAGCGTGCAGATGAAGGCGGGGTTCTGGGCGGCAGTGCCGCGTACCGTCCGGAAACCCTGGCAGCCATCTTTGGTCTGCAGGAAGACGGAATGTATCGTTTAAGCGACACTCAGGCCCAGGAAATCCTGAATATGCGTCTGCAGCGCCTCACCGGTCTGGAGCAGGACAAAATCGTCAATGAATACCGTGAAATCATGGAAAACATTGCCGATCTGCTGGATATCCTGGCTAAGCCCGAGCGCATTACCGCCATCATTTCCGACGAACTCACTGCAATCAAGGCCGAGTTCTCAACCAACGCCCGTGACGTGCGCCGTTCAGAGGTCGTCATGAATGCGACTGAACTGGACACGGAAGATCTCATCACACCGGCAGACATGGTCGTGACCCTCTCCAACAGCGGCTATATTAAGAGCCAGCCGCTGTCAGAGTATCGTTCGCAGAAACGGGGCGGCAGGGGCAAGCAGGCTACGGCGATGAAAGAGGATGACTGGATCGACCAGTTGTTTATTGCCAACACTCATGATTATCTGCTGTGCTTCTCTGATCGCGGTCGCGTCTACTGGCTCAAGGTCTGGGAAGTGCCTCAGGGCACCCGCGGTTCCCGTGGTCGTCCGATTGTGAACATGTTCCCGTTGGTTGATGGTGAAAAAATCACTGTTGTCCTGCCGGTTCGTGAATTTACAGACACCAGCTTCGTGTTTATGGCCACTTCCCGCGGTACGGTCAAGAAAACACCTTTGTCCGATTTCTCCAATCCGCGTAAGGCTGGCATTATCGCCGTGGCCCTGGATGAAGGCGATTATCTGATCGGTGCCGACCTCACTGATGGCGAGCATGACGTCATGTTGTTCTCTGACGCAGGCAAGGCCGTCAGATTCGATGAAAACGACGTTCGCCCCATGGGACGCACCGCGCGCGGTGTTCGCGGCATGAGCCTTGAGCCTGATCAGGAAGTCATCTCGCTGCTGGTAGCTGGCGACGAATCGCAGAGCGTGCTCACCGCAACAGAAAATGGTTACGGCAAACGTACTTCCATCTCTGAATACACACGCCATGGTCGCGGCACGAAGGGCATGATCGCCATTCAGACAAGCGCGCGCAACGGCAAGGTTGTGGGCGCAGTGCTTGTGAACCCGACAGACGAAATCATGCTGATCACCACCGCCGGCGTACTGGTACGTACCCGGGTTGCAGAAGTCAGGGAAATGGGACGGGCAACACAGGGCGTCACGCTGATCAGTGTTGATGACGGTAGCTCACTCTCTGGCGTAAGACGCGTCGTGGAAAGTGATGCCGACGCCGACGAGTCTGAAGCCAATCCGGCCGATCAGGCGCAGCAGAGCGCCGAATCCGCCGATGGTGAGAATTCTCAATCTTCGGGCAATGATGCGCCTCCTGCTGCACCGGATGGCGATAGCGAAACCTGATTTTTTAAAGTAATCACCTTTTTTCAGGGTCAACAATGGGTACGCAATACTGGAATTTTTC
>JAFAGQ010000058.1 GCA_023422555.1 Pseudomonadota bacterium | reverse complement strand
CAGACAAAGGGCTTTTTTTGGTGATAATGTATACCCTTTTACCGCGATGATCGCGATTGACGAAACAGGATATTTCAGTGAGCCGCACAGACTCTTCCGCCGACCTTTCCTCCCTGATTGAACGCGCAGATCAGGTTCTGCGGCAACTGGCCGCCTGGCTGCCCCCTGCCCCTCCTCCGGTGGACTGGACCGCACATGCCTTTCGCTGGCGCCGCAAGGGTTCCACAGGCTGGCTGGAAGCTGTCAGGCATATTTCCACGATCCACAAGGACGATCTGCTGCATATTGAACGTCAGCGCGACACCATAGATCGCAATACCCGCCATTTTCTGGAAGGCAAGCCAGCCAACAACGTACTCATGACCGGCGCGCGCGGCACGGGCAAGAGCTCACTGGTCAAGGCCATGCTGGCCGAGTATGGCGACCGGGGCCTGCGTCTGGTCGAAATGGACAAATCCGATCTGGCCGACCTGACCGACCTGGTGGAAATGGTCGCTGACCGTCCCGAAAAATTCATCATCTTCTGTGACGACCTGTCCTTCGAGGAAGGTGAAGCAGGCTATAAGGCACTCAAATCGGTGCTGGACGGCTCTATCGCCTCTGCCGGTGACAATATCCTGATCTACGCGACCTCAAACCGCCGTCACCTGATGCCCGAATACATGAACGAGAATCTGTCTACCAAGCATCAGCCCGACGGTGAAATCCATCCGGGCGAAACGGTGGAAGAAAAGATTTCCCTGTCTGAGCGATTCGGCATCTGGCTGTCTTTCTATCCCTTCCGTCAGGACGACTATCTGGATATCGTGGCCCACTGGCTGCGCGAACTGGGTTGCCCTGCTGAGTTCATTGAGCAAAGCCGCACCGAGGCACTGCAATGGACGCTTGAGCGCGGCTCCCGGTCCGGTCGCGTTGCGCGGCATTTCGCGCGTGACTGGGCAGCACGGCATATGCCGGCGGGTGATCATGACCAGATTGGCAACGCGGCGCAGACCGGAAGTGCCTCACAAAAGCGCCCCGATGCATCAACACAGGACGAGATCCGCAAATGAGCGAAGCCAAGCCGTATATCAAAGTTGTCGTAGGGGTGATACTTGATACTGAAACCGGCAAGGTACTGCTGGGCCAGCGTCCCAAGGGCAAGCCCTGGGAAGACTGGTGGGAATTTCCTGGTGGCAAGATAGAAGACGGCGAAACGCAAAAGCAGGCGCTGGTACGCGAACTCAAGGAAGAACTGGGCATCGATGTGCAGGCCTGCACCCCCTGGGTCACGTTCACCTACGAATACCCCAAGACTATTGTCAATCTGGCTTTCTGGCAGGTTACCGCCTGGACGGGCAAGCCTGCGTCGCTGGAGGATCAGCAGCTGGCCTGGGTGACGCCTGAAGAAGCAGACCAGCTGGGCGATCTGCTGCCCGCTTCCCTGCCCCCACTGCGCTGGCTGACCCTGCCGCCACAGTATGCTCTTTCGCACATAGATACACCGGAAAATGTGGATACCTGGATGCAGCGGCTGCAACAGCAGCTGGATGCAGGAATCCGGCTGGTCCAGCTGCGCGAGCCGGGATGGCCTGGCGGACCGGCAGATGCCAGTCTCAAAACAGTTTTTGAACAGGCCATTGAACGCTGCCATCAGGCCGGGGCACGCGTGCTGATCAATAGCGTGCATCCACGCGCCTGGTGGAAATTGGCCGATGGCGTGCAGTTACGGGCACAGGACGCATTGCTGAGCGATTCACGCCCGCTGCCTGAAGAGACATTTCTGGTGGGGGTATCGGCCCATCATACGGCCGATGTGCTTTATGCGCAGGTTCTGGGGGCAGATTTTGTGGTGCTGGGGCATGTTCTGGACACCCCTTCACATCCGGAACAGCCAGCGCTGGGCTGGGAAGCGTTCCAGCAGATTGCTGCCGAAGCCGGACTGCCGGTCTATGCGATAGGCGGGCAGTCAGCCGAGACCCTGCAGACCGCGCGCGAACATGGCGCGCACGGCATTGCCGGTATTCGTGGGCTTATAGGCTAGGATCAGGCCGGGAATGCCGGAACGTATCCGGCATTTTTCAACAAACCACGGCCTGCAGTGATTCAATCACAATTGCCATTGAACAGGGCCTGCTTGTTGCTTGAGGAAGCCTGGCGCACAAAACAGCCGGGCTCGACATCGTGCGTAAGCCATACGTTGCCGCCGACCACTGCCCCTTTGCCGATCGTGACGCGTCCCAGCACGGTGGCGCCGGAATAAATCACCACATCATCTTCCACGATCGGATGACGAGGAATGCCCTTGCTCAGATCGCCGTTGCTGTCTGTGGGGAAGCTTTTCGCACCCAGCGTCACGTTCTGATAAACCCGCACGCGCTCGCCAATAATGGCCGTTTCGCCAATGACCACGCCGGTACCGTGATCGATAAAGAAGCCGGCGCCAATCTGTGCACCCGGGTGGATATCGATGCCTGTCTGGCCGTGCGCCAGTTCCGCAGCGATGCGAGCCACCAGAGGAACACCCAGTTTATACAGGCAATGAGCCAGTCGATGGTAGACCATGGCGAGCACGCCCGGATAGCACAGCAGCACTTCGTCCACGCTTTTTGCTGCCGGGTCACCTGCGTAGGCAGCATAGACATCGGTATCCAGCAGGCTGCGTACCTGTGGCAGCTTGCGTGCAAACTCGCGCACAACATTGACTGCCTTTTCTTCCAGTTCGCCCGGTTCGATCGTGTCATTGCGATGCTGGTGGCGTATTTCCAGTCTGACCTGAGTCAGCAGTGTATTGAGCGCCACACCCACCGTGTGACCCACATAGAAATCTTCATTTTCCTGAAGCAGATCATTGGGGCCAAGACGCATGGGAAACAGTGCGCCGATCAGCAGTTCCAGGGCTTCGTTGATGGTATGCGGCGACGGCAGATGGCGACCGCCCATCTCTTTGAGACGGTTCTGGTCGGTGCGCCATTTAATCCGTGCATCCCGCAAGCCCATCACAATTTCATCAAGAGGGAAAGTCTGCGGATTGATCGCAGACGACTCGCATTTATAGATTGGCATGGCAGTGAAACCTGTTCAAAACAAATATGAATATAACGATTTTGCCACACAAAGCGCATCGTGCCGGAAGAACCCTGCTGTCAGCAGGGCATTTCTATTGTCAGTCTGCAGGCGCACTCTGCGGGAGCGGGATCAGGGTGCCGTCCGGCTTTCCAGCTGTTTTCTATCCCAGCCACCGCCCAGCGCGGCGATCAGCTGCACACTGGCCTGCAACCGCTGACTTTCCAGTTGCAGGGCTGTCTGTTCTGCAGAAAACGCGGTCGATTGCGCCTGTACAACGCTCAGATAATCAACCAGACCGGCCAGATACTGATTCTGTGTAATGGCCAGAGACTGGCGTGCGGCGGTAAGCGCCTGCAACTGCGCGGCCTGCTGGCGATCCAGAACCCTGAGCTGACTGATGGCATCTTCCACTTCCTGCAGACCGGTGAGCACGGTCTGGCGATAGGCTGCCACCTCGGCACGATAGGATGCTTTGGAGGCATCCACGGCACCGCGGCGGGCACCCGCATCAAGCAGAGTCACGGCCAGTTGCGGACCCAGAGACCAGAACTGCAGCGGTGAGGCCAGCCATTGTGCCAGCGTGGATGTTGTGTTGCCGATGGAGCCACCCAGGGTCAGATCCGGGAACCAGGCCGCCTGGGCTACGCCAATCTGTGCATTGGCAGCCGCAACGCGCCGCTCAGCCGCAACGATATCGGGACGACGCAACAGGAGGGTGGAAGGAACATCAACCGGAATGCCGGGCATTTGCACTTCGTAGGCACGCGGCGCAATGGCAAAGGTCGACGGCGGCTGGCCGATAAGCACGGCAATGGCATGTTCAAGCTGGCTGCGATCCGCTTCGATGGCGATAGCAGAGGCCCGGGCCTGTTCAAGCTGTGCCTGGGCCGCGACCACGTCTGCACGGGCAGCCACACCCTGCTGATAGCGGTTCTGATTGACCTGCACGGAACGTTCATACGCGCGCACATTGGCCTTTAGCAGCCGCTGGCGCTCATCCATAATGCGCAGGGCAAAGTAATCCTGTGCAAGCGTAGACTGCATGCTCAGCCTTGCGGCCGCCACGTCTGCGCGACTGCCCTGTTCATCACTTTTGCTGCTTTCATACTGGCGGCGCAGCTTGCCCCATAAATCGGCTTCCCATTGCAGCGATACCGAGCCATTGACCGAATTGTTGATTCCTGCGGACGCCGATTTGCTGCGATCGGCCGACAGACTGAAGCCTGCCGTCGGGAAGAAGGAAGATCGGGTCTGCGCCGTGGCGGCAACGGCCTGATCATATCGGGCAATCGCCTGTGCCAGCGTCTGGTTGGAAGTATTGAGCTGCGTGATCAGACTGTTGAGCAGCGGATCCTGATAACGCTGCCACCAGCTGTCGCTGTACAGGGCTTCGGCGGGACGCGCCTGCACCCAGCCCTGGGCGGATTTGAAATCCACGCCAACATCCTGCGCCGGAGGTGCCTTGTAATCGGGCCCTACCGCGCAAGCGGAAAGCAGCAGCAGGCAAGACAGCGCAGCCGCCATGGGCTGGTACCGGAAAGTAGCGACAGGATTCGATTGTTGTTTCATGGTTGATGTTTCTTTACGCAGGCTTCACAACGTGATGCAGGATTGACCACGCTGGGTTACAGAAAGGTCCGTCTCACCTCTGACACGCATCTCACAATGGGCGATCCGCAATTGGACGTTTCTCATATTCATCGTTCAGGATGCGGCGTGGCTTGCGGATCCGAAGGCGGATTACGCCGGTTTTTTCGACGATTGGCAAAGGTATAACGCAGACGATCCAGATAAATATACACGACCGGCGTGGTAAACAGGGTAAGTATCTGACTCAGGAACAGACCGCCCACGATGGCAATACCCAATGGCTGACGCATCTCCACACCGGCACCGGTAGCCAGAATCAGCGGAATCGCGCCAAACATGGCGGCCATGGTTGTCATCATGATCGGACGAAAGCGCACGATGCAGGCCTCCAGAATGGCCTCTTCGGGCGGCACATTTTTCTCGCGTTCCAGCGCCAGTGCAAAGTCCACCATAATGATGGCATTCTTCTTGACGATACCAATAAGCAGAAAAACGCCGATCAGCGCAATGACCGTAAATTCCATATTGAAAAGCAGCAATGCCAGCAACGCGCCAACCCCCGCTGAAGGCAGCGTGGACAGAATGGTCAACGGGTGCATATAGCTTTCATAAAGCATGCCCAGTACCAGATACATGACCACCAGCGCCCCCAGGATCAGCAGCGGCTGCTGGGAGGATGATTGCTGAAACAACTGCGCATTGCCACCGAATCCTGCCTGGATTTCATTGGCGGGCAGTCCGATGCGGGCAATCGCATTATCAATCGCGTTGCTCGCCTCTTCCAGCGACACCCCTTCAGCCAGAGAGAACGAGACGGAGTCGGAAGCCATGAGCCCCTGATGCGAGACCGACAGCGGTGAGGTACCCACCTGGAACGAGGCGATGGCCGACAGCGGCACGAGCTTGCCATCCGTGGCGATGATCTGCACCGTTTTGAGCACTTCCGGATCCTGGGCGTATTTAATATCGACACCCATCACCACCTGATACTGGTTCAGCGCGCTATAGATCGTGGATACCTGACGCTGACTGAACAGATTGTTCAGCACGCCGGCAATGGTCGACATATCCACATTCAGACGCGTGGCGTTTTCACGATTGATCACCAGTTCGATACGACGCCCTTTTTCCTCAGCTTCGGACTGCACATCCACCAGCTCCGGCAATGCCGCCATGGCCTGACGCACCTGCGGCACCCACTTGCGCAGGGTATCCAGGTCGCCCGACAGCAGATCGTACTGATACGAACCGGCAGAGTCGCCGCCCCGGCCGACTCGGATGTCCTGCTGCGGCACCAGCGACAGTCTTGCCCCGGCAATGGTGGGCAGCGACTTGCGCATATCGTTGATAATTTCCGTGGCCGACTGGGAACGCTCCGAGAACGGTTTGAGCTGAATCAGAAAGAAGCTGCTGTTACTGCCGCCGCGACCACCGGAATAGCCTGATACCGATGCCACATTCGGGTTCTGCACAATCGACTTGCGGAAGGCTTCCAGCTTGGGCACCGTCGCCGCAAATGAGGTCCCCTGATCCGCCCGGAAAAAGCCCTGAATCATGCCGGTGTCCTGCTCTGGAAAGAAGCCCTTGGGTACCGCGATATACAGATACACATTAAGCACGACGGTTGCCAGCAGAGTAAGCAGGGTCAGAAAACGAAACCGGATGGCAAATTTCAGAATGCGGGCATACGCCGCCACAAGCCGGTCGAAGAAGCCATCCCACATGCGCTGCAGACGATTCTTTTCACGCTCCGGTTCATGCCTCAGCAGTTGCGCGCACATCATCGGCGTCAGTGTCAGTGAAACGAGCAGCGACATGCCAATCGAAATGGACAGCGTCATCGCAAATTCCAGGAACAGCCGGCCGATCAGGCCACCCATGAAAAGCAGCGGGATAAATACGGCCACCAGCGAAAGACTCATGCTGACCACGGTAAAGCCCACTTCGCGCGCCCCCATCAGAGCCGCCCGCATGGGGTGAATACCACGTTCGATATAGCGCATCACGTTTTCCAGCACCACAATGGAATCATCCACCACAAAACCTGTGGCCACAATCAGCGCCATCAGGGAAATTGTGTTGAGCGAGTAGCCCAGAAAGTACATGAAGATAAAGGTGCCCAGCAGGGAAACCGGGACGGAGATGGCCGGGATCAGGGTGGCGCGCAGACGCTGCAGGAAAAGCATCACCACCACAATCACCAGCAGCACGGCGATGATCAGCGTCAGTTCCGCTTCATGCAGGGTGGCACGGATACTTGGCGTGCGGTCCTGCGCCACGTCCAGCCTGACGTCGGGCGGCAGCAACTGAGTCAGTTCCGGCAGCATGTCGTTGACCGCGTCCACGGTCTTGATAATGTTTGCATCGGCCTGCCGCCGGATCAGCAGCACCACCGCCTGTTTAGTATTGAAAAAGCCCTTGTTGTATAGGCTTTCGGTCGAATCATACACATGGGCCACGTCCTTCAGACGCACGGCCGTATTGTTTTTCCACGCAACAATCAGATTCTCAAAATCCTTGGCATAACGCAGCTGACCGTTGGTCGCCAGTTGCCATTGGTATTCGTTATCTTCCAGAAACCCCTTGGGCTTGACCGAATTGGTATTGGCCAGTGCAGTGCGCACGGTATCCAGCGAAATCCCCATGCTATTGATCATGTTTGGATTCAGATCAACGCGTACCGCGGGCAGCGAACTGCCGCCAACCGTCACCTCCCCGACTCCGCGAACCTGCGCCAGCTTTTGCGCCAGAATCGTGGATGCCAGATCATACAGTTCGCCCTGACCCTGTACCTCCGACGTCAGGGCAAGCACCATGACAGGCGTGGAAGAAGGATTGACATTGCGATAGGTTGGCGGCTGTTTCATGCTGCTGGGCAACAGGGGCCGCGCCGCATTGATGGCCGCCTGCACTTCGCGCGCAGCGGTATTTACGTCCTTGTTCAGATCGAACATCAGAAATACGGACGTGGAGCCTTCCGAACTGCTGGACTGCATCAGGTCTATGCCCGCGATATTACCCAGCGAGCGCTCCAGTGGTGTCGCCACACTGGATGCCATGGTTTCCGGACTGGCCCCGGACAGCGATGCACGCACAATAATGACCGGTGAATCCAGCGTGGGCAACGGCGCCACCGGCAGCAGAAAGAATGCAACCATGCCCATGACCGCAACTGCCAGTGCCAGCAGCGAAGTCGCTACCGGCCGCAGAATAAATGGGCGTGACAGACTCATAACTCTACCTGTGCCGCCGTATCAGACGGCTTGCGTTTCCTGACCAGCCGGTCAAACATCAGGTAGATCACGGGCGTGGTAAACAGGGTCAGCAGCTGACTGCAGATCAGTCCGCCCACCATGGTCAGGCCCAGTGGCTGACGCAATTCGGCACCGGTACCGGTAGACAGCATCAGCGGAATGGCGCCGAAGAGTGCCGCAAGCGTGGTCATCAGGATGGGCCTGAATCGCAGGAGCGCAGCCTGATGGATGGCCTTCACGGGTGGCAGACCCTGATGACGTTCGGCATCCAGTGCGAAGTCGATCATCATGATGGCATTTTTCTTCACGATCCCGATCAGCAGGATGATACCGATGATGCCGATCATATCCAGCTCATTGCCCGAAAGCATCAGCGCCAGCAAGGCCCCGACGGCTGCGGACGGCAATGTGGACAGAATCGTGACCGGATGGATATAACTTTCATAAAGCACACCCAGCACAATATACATGGTGAACACGGCCGCCAGCAGCAGCCACAAGGTACTGGAGAGCGAGGATTCAAACGCCTGTGCCGCGCCCTGAAAACGCATTTCAACAGAAGTGGGCATGCCAATCTCGGTACGAATGTCATTCACGCGCTGCACGGCATCAGACAGAGACGTACCGGGCGCCAGATTGAACGACACCAATGCAGACGGAAACTGATCCACCCGCATGATTTCCAGCAGTTCCTGCCCGGGCACAATGCGCGCCAGCTGGGTCAGGGCAATGGGGGTGCCTTCCGAGGTCTTGATGTACACATGATCCAGGTCGGCTGGATTATCACGGAACTGATCCGCGACTTCCATCACAACCCGATACTGGGCCGACTGGGTAAAAATCGTGGAGACCAGACGCTGTCCGAAAGCGTTGTACAGGGCATCATCAATCTGGGACATGGTAATGCCATAACGCGCCGCGGCATCGCGATCCACCTGCACCAGCGTCTGCAGACCATTGAACTGAAAATTGTCCGTGACACCCGTCAGCGCCTTGTCGGACGCGAGTCGTTCAACAAAGAGCGGTACCCATTTGCGCAACTGATCGGTATCCATGCTGGAAAGACTGAGCTGATACTGCGTTCGCGATACGTTGGCATCAATGGTCAGGTCCTGCAGACTCTGCAGATAGACCTTCATGCCACTCACTTTGGACGCTTTGTCTTCCAGGCGTTGCATGACATCTGTAATATTATCGCGATCGCCCGCAGACTTGAGCGCTACCTGCATCCTGCCGGTATTGAGGGTCGCGTTTGACCCGTCGACACCGATAAACGATGAGACCGATGCCACTGCCGGATCATCCTTGATCGCCCGGGCGATTTCCACCTGTCGCTCGGAAATCATTTTGAACGATGAGGACTGCGGTGCTTCGGTAATGATCTGGATCATACCGGTGTCCTGCTGCGGGAAGAATCCTTTGGGGATCCACAAATACAGGAGTACGGTCAGGATAAAAGTGGCCAGCGCGACCAGCAGGGTCAGCGTCTGGTGGCGCAATACGACCGTCAGCATGCGATCGTAACCGTGAATCACACGATCGATGGCTTCTCCCATGCGACGGTGCAGCCGATTACCTTCATATTCCGATTCAGGCTTGAGCATGCGCGCGCACATCATGGGCGTGAGCGTCAGCGAAATGACAAGTGAAATCACAATTGCCGTCGCCAGTGTAATGGCGAACTCGCTGAACAATCGTCCGATCACGTCCCCCATGAACAGCAGCGGAATCAGCACGGCAATAAGAGACACCGTCAGGGAAATCAGAGTAAAGCCAATCTCCGCCGCGCCCTTGAGCGCCGCCTGTAGCGGCGGTTCACCGTTTTCAATATGACGCGCAATGTTCTCAATCATCACAATGGCATCATCCACCACAAAACCCGTGGCAATGGTCAGCGCCATCAGCGTCAGATTGTTCAGACTGAAGCCCATCAGATACATCACACCAAACGTGCCGACAATGGACAGCGGGACCACGATAGAGGGGATGACAGTGGCGCTGAAGCTGCGCAAAAATGCATAGGTGACCACAATCACCAGCAGAATCGCCATCAGCATTTCGTTCTGCACATGGCTGATAGATTCGCGGATGGTCTCCGTGCGGTCTGCCGCCGTCTGTATGTCCAGCGAAGCCGGCAGCGCCTGACGCAGCTGCGGCAGAATTCGCTTCACGTTATCAACCACGTCAATCACGTTGGCGCCCGGCTGGCGCTGAATGTTCAGCAGGATGGCGGGCTGGTCATTGATCCAGGCTGCCTGCCGTACGTCTTCAGCCGACTGTATGGTGTTGGCGACATCCTTGAGACGCAGCGCTGCGCCGTTCTGATAGGCCAGAATAAGATTGTTGTATTCTTCGGGCGTCTTGACCTGGCTGTTGGCGTAAATGGTGGTGCCGCGTCGCGGGCCGTCGATATTGCCGGTAGGCTGGTTCACATTGGCAGCGGTGATGGCCGTGCGTACGTCACTCAGTGTCAGGCCATTGGAGGCCAGTGAGGTGGGATTGACCTGAATGCGTACGGCAGGACGCTGTCCACCGGCTATGCTGACCAGGCCCACGCCGGAAATCTGTGACAGCTTTTGCGCCATACGCGTTTCGACCAGATCGCGCGCCTCATGCAGAGGCATGTTTTCCGACGTAATGGCCAGGGTGACCACCGGTCGATCCGCCGGATTAACCTTGTTATAGACCGGCGGCATGGGCATATCAGACGGCAGCAGATTGGACGCCGCATTAATGGCTGCCTGCACCTGCTGCTCGGCAACGCTCATCTCGACATCCAGACCAAATTGCAGCGTGACCACCGAGGCTCCGCCCGAACTGGACGAGGTCATCTGCAGCAGGCCTGGCATCTGGCCAAACTGACGTTCCAGTGGCGAGGTAACCAGCGATGCCATGGTATCGGGACCCGCCCCCGGATAGAGTGATACCACCTGAATCGTCGGATAATCCACTTCCGGCAGTGCCGAGACGGGCAGCAGACGATAGGCCACAATACCCGCCAGAAAAATCGCAATCATTGCCAGGGTCGTGGCCACCGGCTTCAGAATGAAGATCCGGGAGATGTTCACTTGACGATCTCGACTTTGGCGCCATTGCGCAGACGGTCGACGCCTTCAGACACCACTTTTTCGTTTTCCGACAGACCTTTGACGATCTGGGTATACCCACTGTCCACGACGCCCAGTTCGATCTGGCGGCTCTCTACCGTATTGTCCGGTTTGACGATGTAGACATACGGACCCTTGGAACTGTTCTGTATGGCATCGGACATCACGACCAGCGCATCGGGAATTTCGCGCACTTTCAGTTCGGTGTTCACAAACTGGTTGGGGAAAAGCGTTTCGTTCTCGTTGGCAAACGTGGCCTTCATTTTGACGGTGCCTGTCGTGGTATCGACCGCATTGTCCATGGACGTCAGTTCACCTTCGGCCAGTTGTTCCTTGTTATCCCTGTCGCGCAGAATAACCTTGAGTTTTTCGCCCTTATAGAGCGGGCCCGCCACATCGGGCAGCCACGATTCCGGTACGGAGAAAACCACCGCAATGGGCTGCACCTGTGTAATGGTAACGATACCGTCAGTGGAACCTGCCGACACCAGATTACCTACGTCCACCGTGCGCAGACCAAGCCGACCACTGATGGGAGCGCGCACCTTTGTATAGGTGAGGGAGAGTTTCGCATCATCCACGGCCGCCTTGTTATTCTGTGCCTGGCCTTCGTACTGGCGCACCAGTGACTGCTGGGTGTCCACTTCCTGGCGCGCGATCGAATCCTGTTTGAAGAGGGTCTGGTAGCGCTGCAGATCGCGTTTCGCATTGGCCAGCAGCGCAGCGTTCTGTGCCTGGGTTCCCTGAGCCTGGCGCAGTGCAACTTCGAACGAGCGCGGATCAATCTCGACCAGCACATCGCCTTCGTTCACTTTCTGGCCTTCGGTAAACAGGACTTTCTGTATGGGGCCGTCAACCCGGCTGCGTACCGTGACGGTATTGAATGCGGTGACCGTGCCCAGGCCTCGTACACTGACTGTCAGGGCTTTTTTCATGACCGGCACCACGCTGACCGGGGTGGCCACCGCGCCCGGGGCATTTCTTCCACCGCGGCCACCACGCGCGGAATGGGCATCGCCACCGCTGTTGCCTGCGCGCCCGCCCGAAGCGTTCTGGGATTGCTGCCCTGCTGCCGGCTTTTTGTCCGCCGCAGCATTTTGATGCTGCCAATAGTAATAGCCGGCGGCCGCAAGCGCCACCACAACGATCAGCAGGATGAATAATCGGGATTTTCTTTTTGGAGGACGGGATTCCAACATGGGTGTAGCGCTTCTTGTTACTGAGAGGCCCTATTTTTACCTATTTACACAGGGACGGCATCTATTTTGATTTAACTGTAATAAATCGCAACAGCCAATATGTAACATGCAGGAACGCTTAAGTCATGTCTTGTCAGCGTCAGGCAAGTCGAACTGTCACCTGGTGATATCTCATCGCAAGCGTCAGGCGCTTCCAACCGAAAGCAGCAGTGTGCGAGATTACACGTTACAAAAGGAAAGCCTGAACGGGGTCGGCGAGGTAATCAGCTGGGTCTTGTACTGATCATCCAGCTCTGAAAAGCGCACCCACACCACGTATTTGTTGGCGCTGATCTCGGGGTAAATGAGACGCTCACCGGACACCCAGACACGTACCATCTGGTAGATTTTGCCACCGAGCATTTCCTGAAACACACCGCCTTCCTGGGTGCTGGCTTCGACGGGGCTGCCCGATTCACGCAACATTTTCAGTACCACGCTGACGCCGTCAAACAGCGGCATAAAGGGTTCGACCCATTGCCGGATGGCCCGCTGGCGGTTTTCGTCAGCCGACAGTTGCCAGGCGTGGTAGGACGGAATATCAATTTGCGAGGTTCCGCCTGGTACGGCAAAGCGGTTTTTCAGGCTCATCAGCCATTCATTGTCACGCGCAGCCTGTCCAATGCGCCCTTTTCCGATCAGCGCCGCAGAAACCCGGTTCAGATCGGCGACTGCCGCATCCAGCGCAGCCAGGTCAATACTGGGATGTTCACGGTAGGTTTCCAGATTGGCTTTCTGGCGATCGATATCCTGCAGAATTCCCGAACGCACCTCGGCCCGATCACACGTGTCCATGATCTCGAAAAGCAGCGAGAGCGCCACATGCTGATGCATGGGACTGGTGCCACTGATGAATGCGAAGAGCCGCTTGAACAGATATTCAAGCCGCATCAGAGAGCGGATACGTTCGTTGATGGGATATTCGTATAAAACCAATTGTCTGACCCTTTGTTTTTGATAACTCGTACCGGTGTAAGACCGGCTGCCATTGCCTGTCGCAATGGGCTACGATCACGCGCTCCTGATCTCCGACGGTATCGGCTACGCCTGCTGCTGCGCCATCAGATGCAGCCATCCTTCGTGAGCCTGCTGCACACGCGCCTCAAGCTGCGCAAGCGTGACGTCCCTGCCATTGAAGATCACATCATCTGCTGCCGCGAGTCGCTGTTCACGGGACGCCTGCGTGCTCATGATTTCCGCAACGGTTTTGGGCGAGAGGCCGCTGCGCGCCTGTACGCGTGCAATCTGCTCTGTTTCCTCACAGTCTACCACACAGATACGATCCACCCTCTGACGGTATTTATGCAGTGATTCGACCAGCAAGGGAATATCATAAACCAGATAGATGCCACGAGCTGCCTCTGCCGCTGCCTGCATAGCCTGCCCGATCAGTGGATGCAGAATCTGCTCAAGCTGACGCCGAACCGCGGCATCTTCAAAAACCCGCTGACGCATATAGGCGCGATCCATGGCTCCGTCAGCCTGAACCGCGTCTTTCCCAAAAGTGGCCACAATGGCCGGCATGGCTGCACCGCCGGCCTGGGTCAGGGAGCGCGAAACGGCATCGGCATCGATCACCGTGGCGCCGCGAGCGGCAAGCATGGCGGAAACCGTCGACTTTCCCGAGCCTATGCCTCCTGTCAAACCTATCCTGAACAACCCGGACTCCTGTGAAAAACAAGGCCGGACGCAAGGCGTCAGGCCTGGTAATTCCCCGCGGCATATCAAGCCATCGAGGGAACCCGCCACGCCAGATGAACGACGATGGATCCCAAAGTCAGGCACGGACCAAATGCAAGAGTCCGCGGTTTCACTCCGGTGGCGCATTCTTTGACTAGAATGTACACCAGTCCACTGAAACTCGCCAGCAATAACACCATGGGTAACTGTTCGTAAGGAAACCAGACACTCAATACCACGAACAACTTGATGTCACCCGCGGCAAGCCACGGCTCGGCGTCGGCGTCAAGCCTGCCCAATGCAGTCAGCAGCAGTGCAATGACGATTGTTCCGCCCAGACCGGGCAGCAGCGTCTCGAGACGAGGCATGTCGGGCAAACTCATGACATGCGCCAGAAGCCCCAGCGTCACCAGGCATGCCAGCACATAGTCCGGCAACAGCCGCAACTGCACATCCACCAGACAAAGCAGCAGCATCAGATAAAAGAAAAACAGCCAGTGCCATGACTCATTGGTGCACAGCAAGTACAGAAACAGGCACTGAGCCAGTGCGCTAGCGGCAAGCCGAATACGAAAGAATACGGCGGGCTCGACAACCACACAGGCAAGCACGGCATCATACCCGTACCGACGGCACAGGACACCAAGCAGCAGTGCGTAAACCGGCCACAAGCTGAAAGCAAGCAGAAAAGCGCAAAGGAAAACTTTCATGGAATGGATGAACAACACGAGCATTGCCGCGTCCGCCCCCTGGAAATCCGAAGGGCAGATGGCGGCGGAGGACCCGTACGGACCCATGGACAGCCGTGGTAATATTTCGCTAATTCAATACCAGACTCAACAACCAATACCCAACCCAATACCAAACCCAATATGAATCAACTGGGGGCTGCGACAGTGTTATTTCCACAGTGTCGTCACCTGGTCTAACAGGAAAATTCTCATATGCCTGCACGTACATTGCGTCCCGCTAACGCTCTGCTGTCCGCTATTCTTGTTGCTGCCCTTGCGGGCTGCTCGGGTCTTTCGCAAACGCCATCAGACCAGACATCAAAGGCCAGCGATACCGGATCGCGGGAACGCGAAGCTGCGCCGCCAAGCTACCGTGGCAACGGCCAGTTCCAGATTCCTTTTGGTACTTCGGAGCTGACCCAGGAACAGCAGCGTGCTGAATTTGTACGACAGTCCACCACTCAGGGCCTGATCCCTAACGGCAGAGTCTATCTCGGGTCCATCCCATGCGATACCGCTGCCTGCCAGGTGCAGCGCGTCACGCTGACCCTGTTGCCGGATGGACGCTGGCGTCGGGTTTCGCAGCCGCTGGAACCCGCCGGTGCGGCCCGTACAGATACCGGATGCTGGGCTCCTGAACCCGGTACGCAGCCGCTGATTCATCTGCTCTCTCGCGGCCAGCCACAGGCGCCTCGTCTGGCCAGCCTGCGTATGCAAAGCCCCGCTGTCCTGACCGTTCAGACGCTGGCCGGCAAAACCCTGCCCGGGCGCTATACCCTGAACATACAGGCAAACACCGAGTCCATTACGGCGCTTCAGAACGACACATCGTTTTACTGCAACGCCGGTTCCTGATTCAGGGCGCTGAACCAGTCTGCGGTTCAGGCCGCAGATCCGCTTTCTGATCCGCTTTCTGATCCGCTTTCTGATCGTGGCTTCTGATCCCGGCTTCTGAGCGAGCCCCGAACCTGAGTGGCCACGGCCGAAGCGAAACGCGTCAGGCTTGTGCCTCGGTTTCGTCCGGCCTCTGTTTTTCCTGCTGGTATTGAACCTGGGCGCTATCGCACATTTGCGGATTCACCTGGGTGAACACCGAGCGCGCCAGCTCGGTGGCGTTCCTCACATTCATCTTGCGAAAAATGCGGGCACGATGCGCTTCAATGGTTCGTTGTGAAACGCCCAGTTCCGCCGCGGCCACCTTGTTGGGCAAGCCTCTGGTGATGTAAAAGAAAACTTCTTTTTCCCGCGGCGTCAGGCATTGAATGAGGGCCTCCAGCCCCGGCGCTTTTTCCCCTGTTCCCATATGGATACCTCATATTGCTTATGGAATCGGGTCTGATTATAGTGAGCAAATGCCGGGCTAAAAAACTATTAGTTCTAACAGTTTATTGTTGCTTTGCGAACTCCAGATTGTCGATCAGCCTGGTGGTGCCCAGCTTTGCAGCAGCCAGTACAACCAGCGGCTCGTTGGCCAGAATGTCCTGTTCGCTGGGAACATTCAGATCGTGCTGACGACGCACGGAAACATAATCCACCTGCCAGCCGCGGTCCTGCAGCGTTTTGCGCCCAAAGGATTCCAGCGATTCCACACTGGTGTCGCCCGCCTGCATTTTGTCGCGAACGGCCTGCAGGGTCTGATACAGAAGCGGCGCTTCGCGATGTTCACTTTCTGACAGAAAGCGGTTGCGCGAGGAAAGGGCCAGGCCGCTGGCCTCACGCACCGTTTCGTGCGCATAGATCGTCACTGGCAACTGAAACTGTCGGCACATTTTGCGCACAATCATCAATTGCTGATAATCTTTTTTCCCGAAGACTGCCACCTTGGGCTGCACACAGGAGAACAGTTTCATGACCACCGTGGAAACCCCGATGAAGAAACCCGGACGGAACTCCCCTTCCAGGATATCGCCCAGATCATCTGGCGGCTGAATCTTGAAGCCCTGAGGCTCGGGGTACATTTCCTTGACGGTGGGCGCAAACAGAACGTAAACGTCGCGACGCTCTTCCAGTTTGCGAATATCCTCTTCCAGCGTGCGAGGGTATTTATCGAAGTCTTCGTTGGGGCCAAACTGCAGCGGGTTGACAAAAATGCTGGCGACCACCGGATCGCCGTGCTGACGCGCCATTTTCATCAGGGCCAGATGTCCATCGTGAAGATTACCCATGGTCGGTACGAACGACGCGCGCAACTGACCGCGCATCTGATCCCGAAGCTCTTCGATGGTATGAACAACTTTCAATCTCGTTCCTTTTTGAGGTCAGGCTACGGCCTGACTGCTGTATGAGAGGCGAATGTAGATAGGTGCGTAGGGTTCGGCCTGGGTAATTTCCAGCAGCGTTTCACGCGCCAGTTCCAGCATGGCCAGAAAATGGACAACCACCACAGCGGCCGGGTCGCCCTCTTCCACCCGTTCCATGAACAGATCCCTGAACTCCATAAAGCGCACATCGGACAGGCGTCGCAGGATATGCGTCATATGGTCGCGGACAGAAAGCTGCTCACGGGTAATGTGATGATGCGCATTCAGGCGCGCACGCTTCATGATATCAAGCCAGGCCTGACGCAGATCCTCGGCATTGACTTCCGGCAGCGCACGCTCAGTACTCAGATCCATGAAAGCGCGGGCACGATCAAAGTCGCGTCCCAGCTGCGGCAGCTGATCCAGTTTCTGCGCCGCCAGTTTCATCTGTTCATATTCGAGCAGACGACGTACCAGTTCGGCGCGCGGATCCTCAACCTCTTCACCCGTATCGGATTTCTTGACCGGCAGCAGCATGCGTGACTTGATCTCTATCAGCAATGCAGCCATCAGCAGATACTCTCCGGCCAGTTCCAGATTGTGCTGGCGGATCTGTTCTACGTAGTTCAGATACTGCTGGGTCACCTCTGCCATGGGGATGTCCAGCACATTGAAGTTCTGCTTGCGTATCAGATACAGCAACAGATCCAGCGGCCCCTCGAAGGCCTCCAGAAAGACTTCAAGCGCATCCGGCGGGATGTAGAGATCCTGAGGAATATCGAACAGCGGCTCACCATAGAGGCGAGCCAGTGCAACCGAATCGATAGTATCGGGTGTGGAATCGACTTCAGGAGAGACCAGCGCGTTCAGCTGGTCGGCAGGCACTGTCATGCCGTGAGTCAGCTATTGTTCGAGTAAACGTAGGGCTTCTGGGGCACTTTGGCCTTTTTGAAGCCGTCGAGAAGCTCGGCATCGACTGTTTTGTCCCACAGAAGACTGCGACCCTGACGCTGACGTTCTTCGGTATCAGGATGCTCGGACTTGTACTGTTTGATGAATTTGGTGATATCAGATTCGAAATTTTCTGCCATGATGCAATAACCATTGGTATTCGCGGCCTTCAATGACCGCCGGATGCCGCCATTTTACACTGAATCTGCCCCGACATGCCTGCCATGGCC
>JAFAGQ010000384.1 GCA_023422555.1 Pseudomonadota bacterium | reverse complement strand
GATCCGGTACGTCGCTACGTTGACGAATGTGTTGCCGGTAAATCCGGAGAGCGTGGCAAAGACTTCAACATGCGCTGGATCGCCTCATTGGTGGCCGAAGCCCATCGCATCCTGATGCGAGGAGGCGTTTTCCTATATCCGAAGGACACACGCAAGCCGGAACGTAATGGCAGATTGCGCCTGCTCTACGAGGCCAACCCCGTGGGTTTTATCGTGGAACAGGCTGGCGGTCGTGCCAGTTCCGGGCACGGTCCGATCATGGAAGTCAAGCCCGATGACATTCATCAGCGCATCGGCTTTATCTTTGGCTCCAAAAATGAGGTCGAAAGGGTCGAAGATTATTACAGGCACCCAAGGCAGGTTGATTCGCCCAACCCCCTCTTTCATGAGCGAAGCCTTTTTACGGAATCGGCCAATATGCAATAGAAGCGATACCGTCAGCGTTGCGCAGCAGCTGCAGCAAGCTTATGACAATTGAAAACCCTTGGGACAGAATTTTGCAGGATATTAATCTTTAAAAGGACAGCACGATGTCAGAACGCCATCCGATTATTTCCATTACCGGTTCATCTGGCGCAGGAACCACTTCGGTCAAGCGCACTTTCGAAAATATTTTTCGTCGGGAAAACGTGACAGCCGCCTCCATTGAGGGGGACAGCTTTCATCGGTATAACCGGGCTGAAATGAAAGAGCGGCAGGCGGCCGCCGAGAAAAAAGGCAATGCCAATTTCAGTCATTTCGGTCCCGATACCAATCTTTTTGCCGAGCTCGAAACCCTTTTCCGCAGCTACAGCGAAACGGGTACCGGCAAACGGCGCAAATATCTGCACGATACACTTGAGGCAGCGCCCTATAAACAGGAACCAGGTACGTTTACCGAGTGGGAAGAGATTCCCGAAGGAACCGATCTGTTGTTCTATGAAGGCCTGCACGGCGCTGTCGTGCACGAGAAAGTCAATATTGCGCAATATCCTGATCTGCTTATTGGCGTGGTGCCCGTCATTAATCTGGAGTGGATACAGAAACTGTGGCGCGATAAATCCACGCGTGGCTATTCCGCCGAAGCTGTTACCGACACCATTCTCAGGCGCATGCCCGATTACGTCAATCACATTTGTCCTCAATTTTCCCTGACTCATGTGAATTTTCAGCGCGTGCCCTGTGTCGATACGTCGAATCCATTTATTGCCAGGGATATTCCGGCCCCGGACGAAAGTCTTGTCGTGATTCGCTTTGCCAATCCCAAAGGCATTGATTTTCAGTATCTCCTGAACATGGTACACGACTCGTTCATGTCCCGCGCGAACACAATTGTGGTACCCGGCGGGAAAATGGAACTGGCCATGCAGCTGATTTTCACTCCCTTTATCTGGCGCATGATGGAACGCAAAAAACGCGCCTCACAGTCATAAGGACAACAGTATGAATGTTGCTGAAAAAATCCCCGTCAGAGAAACCCGTCACGCCGACGCGCTGCGCTTTCTTGCTGCAGATGCCGTGGAACAGGCACAGTCGGGTCATCCCGGCGCGCCCATGGGCATGGCTGATATTGCCGAGGTTCTATGGCGTCATCATTTGTCGCACAATCCGGCAGATCCGGCCTGGTTCAATCGTGACCGCTTTGTCCTTTCCAATGGACACGGATCCATGCTTCTGTACGCGCTGCTCCATTTGACCGGCTACGATCTGCCATTGGAAGAACTGCGGCAATTTCGACAACTGCATTCGAAAACGCCGGGACATCCGGAATACGGAATGACACCCGGCGTGGAGACCACGACGGGGCCGCTAGGTCAGGGGCTGGCCAATGCCGTGGGCATGGCGCTGGCAGAGAAACAGCTGGCGCAGCGCTATAACCACCCTGGTCATGTGATCGTGGATCACTTCACCTATGTATTTCTGGGTGATGGCTGCCTGATGGAAGGAATCAGTCACGAAGTGTGTTCGCTGGCCGGCACATTGGAACTGGGCAAGCTGATCTGCTTTTATGACGATAACGGCATTTCCATTGACGGTGAAGTCAACGGCTGGTTCCAGGACGACACGGCAGCGCGGTTTCGCGCTTACAACTGGAATGTGATTCCCGATGTCGACGGACATAACCCCGCCGCCATCGACTCTGCTATCCGGCAGGCGAAAGCGCAGGCAAATCGCCAGAACAGACCCACGCTAATCTGCTGTCGCACAAATATTGGACATGGAGCCCCCACGCGTGCAGGCACACATGAGGTACATGGTGCCCCCCTTGGTGCCGACGAAATTGCTGCCATGCGTGCCGCACGCAACTGGCGTTACGCCGAATTTGAACTACCTGATGATATTGTCGAGGACTGGAACGCCACCGCGCAAGGCGCGGCACGTCAACAGGCGTGGCAGGAACAATATGACCGCTGGCAGGCCCGATTCCCTGACGATGCAAGTGAACTTGAGCGACGCGTGACAGGTGAAATTCCCTCGGCAATGACACAGACATTAGACAATCTGCTCGAAGCCGGTGAGGCGCTGCATAAGAAAATCGCAACCCGCAAGGCCTCTCAGCTCGTTCTGGAGGAATTGGTTCCCGTTATGCCGGAACTGCTGGGCGGCTCTGCCGATCTCACAGGTTCCAATCTGACTAACGCAAAGTCCTCGGTCTGGATCAATCACAACAGTCATGGTAATTATCTGAGTTATGGTGTTCGTGAGTTTGGCATGGCGGCTGTCATGAACGGCGTTGCACTACATGGCGGCTTCATTCCTTATGGGGGTACATTCCTCACTTTCTCCGATTATTCGCGCAATGCGATCCGGATGGCCGCGCTGATGAAGCAGCGCGTCATTCATGTCTTCACTCATGATTCGATTGGTCTGGGCGAAGACGGACCAACGCATCAGCCGATCGAGCATCTGGCCTGCCTGCGCATGATTCCGAACAATCAGGTATGGCGGCCCTGCGACGGTGAGGAAACGGCACAAGCCTGGCGCGCCGTCCTGGCGCGTCGCGACAGACCAGGCTGCCTCGTCCTGTCACGTCAGGCGCTGACTCCCTTTTCTCGTGATGAATCCCTACGCGATGCCATATTGCGGGGCGGCTATATCCTGCAGGATGATCAAAATCCACAGGCAGTAGTCATTGCCACAGGCTCTGAAGTGGAAATTGCGGTCGCTGCTGCCGATCGCCTGAAAGAAGAAGGCATTGCACTGCGCGTGGTATCCATGCCCTGCGTTGAACTTTTCCACGCCCAGCCAACAGAATGGCGCGAACAGGTACTACCCAGCGGGCTGCCGCGTGTCAGCATTGAAGCCGGTGTCCGCTGGTATTGGCAGAGTGTGGTCGAAGGTGGAACCACGATTGGCATAGATACCTTCGGCGAATCGGCGCCGGCTGCGCAACTATATAAACATTTCGGTTTGACGGCAGACGCCGTCTGCGAGGCGGTGCGCGCCCAGGTCAGGTCTGCACCCTGAGACTTATCCTGAACGCACATCTTCAATACATTCCTAAAAAACAATCTAACCGGCAACCTAAACCAGCTTCATAAACCAGCTTCATAAACCAGCTTCCTAAAACAGCGAAATCCGGGATTCACAGTTGTGATCCCACCTTTTCCAAAGGAGATAAACCATGGCTCTCATTTCATTGCGACAGTTGCTTGATCACGCTGCAGAACATGACTACGGCATTCCAGCCTTCAACGTAAATAACCTGGAACAGATTCAGGCCATTATGCAGGCTGCGGTTCAGACTGACAGTCCCGTTATCTTGCAGGCCTCGGCAGGCGCCCGCAAATATGCAGGTGAAGCCTTTTTGCGACGACTGGTGGAGGCCGCGATCGAATCCTATCCGGATATTCCGGTCTGCATGCACCAGGATCACGGTGCAAGCCCGGCCGTCTGCCAGGCATCAATCCGTTCGGGATTTTCAAGTGTGATGATGGATGGTTCCTTGCTGGCAGATATGAAAACACCGTCCAGCTATGAATATAATGTTGCGGTCACGCGACAGGTTGCCGATATGGCTCATTGCGTTGGCGTGTCGGTAGAAGGCGAACTGGGCTGCCTGGGTTCCCTGGAATCGGGTCAGGCAGGTGAAGAAGACGGCTCCGGTGCCGAGGGCATACTGTCACATGAACAGCTGCTGACCGATCCCGAACAGGCAGCAGACTTCGTTGCCCGAACCGGTGTGGATGCGCTGGCCATTGCGATCGGAACCAGTCATGGCGCCTACAAATTCACGCGCAAACCCACGGGTGATATCCTGGCCATTGATCGGATCCGTGCGATCCATCAACGCATTCCGGACACGCATCTGGTCATGCATGGTTCCTCTTCGGTCCCCCAGGAATGGCTTGCCATTATTCGTGAGCACGGTGGCGATATCCGTGAGACCTATGGCGTGCCTGTAGAGGAAATCTGCGAAGGCATAAAAAATGGGGTCAGGAAAGTCAATATTGATACCGATATCCGACTTGCCATGACAGGTGCAATACGGCGCTGCATGATGCAAAATGCCTCGGAATTTGACCCACGGAAGTTTTTCAAGGAAGCCACATCGGCGGCGCGCGATATTTGTGTACAGCGATTTGAAGCGTTTGGCTGCGCCGGACGTGCCGCGTCCATCAAACCTGTACCGCTGGAAAAAATGGCGCAGATCTACGTGAAAGATGCCGCCGCTGCGTGATGCGAAGTTGGAGAAACGCGGTTTGTATGTCAAGAGGCCTGGTACGAATCCCGTCATACGAACTGCGTTAACTGCTACGTCTCAGGTGTTATTCGTTGCGTGGTTCATACTGAATGGCTTAATAAGAAATGCCTGAAATTCGGCAACAAGTAAGACGGGATACACACCGACCTCAGAAAAGGTGAAGGGGCGCTGCTTCAGCGCCCCTTCTTGGTGACTGTTGTAGCCGTACCGCCACAACAGGAACACAGCCTTTAAAAGGCCGAGCCCAAATGCGAGCCCGGCCGATTCTTTTCTACTACGATAACCTTAAATTCAAGATTAATCGAACGTCACCACTGAACGGATGGACTTGCCTTCATGCATCAGGTCGAAGGCTTCGTTGATCTTTTCAATAGGCATAACATGTGTGATCAGGTCGTCGATATTGATTTTGCCTTCCATGTACCAGTCAACAATTTTTGGTACGTCAGTCCGACCTCTTGCGCCGCCGAAAGCGGACCCTTGCCAGACGCGACCTGTCACCAGCTGGAACGGACGAGTGGAAATTTCCTGACCGGCACCGGCGACCCCGATGATGGTGCTCTTGCCCCAGCCTTTGTGGCAGGATTCAAGCGCCTGTCTCATCAGATTGACGTTACCAATACATTCGAAGGTGTGATCCGCACCGCCTTTGGTAAGATCTACCAGATAAGGCACGATGTCTCCTTCCACTTCTTTGGGATTGACAAAATGCGTCATACCAAACTTGCGGGCCAGTTCTTCGCGCTCAGGATTGATATCCACGCCGATAATCATATCAGCGCCGGCCATTCTTGCGCCCTGCACCACGTTCAGTCCGATTCCGCCCAGGCCAAACACGATAACCTTCTCGCCGGGCTGTACTTTCGCGGTGTAGATAACAGCACCGACACCCGTGGTCACACCGCAACCAATGTAGCAGACCTTTTCAAAAGGTGCATCTTCGAGGATTTTTGCCAGTGCAATTTCAGGAACAACGGTGTAGTTGGAGAATGTGGATGTACCCATATAATGGAATACGTCCTTGCCGTTCAGCTTGAAACGACTCGTGCCGTCCGGCATCAGACCCTTGCCCTGTGTGGCGCGAATAGCGCCGCAAAGATTGGTCTTGCGTGACAGGCAGAATTCACAGTTGCGGCATTCCGGCGTATATAAAGGAATCACGTGATCACCGCGTTTGAGCGTGGTTACACCTGACCCGACTTCTACCACAACACCAGCGCCTTCATGCCCAAGAATGGCCGGGAAGATACCCTCAGGATCGTCTCCGGATAATGTGAACATATCTGTATGGCATACACCCGATGCCTTGATTTCTACCAGTACTTCGAAAGCGCGCGGTCCTTCGAGCTGTACCGTTTCGATCGTGAGTGGTGCCCCCGCTTTGGTGGCAACAGCGGCTTTTGTTTCCATTACTTCAACTCCTGCTTAAGATGCGTGCTTAGATTTTGCAACGTGCGTTGCGATGACATCCATCAACGCGGGCGACAGGCAGTCATAGGGAGGCAGACCCAATTCATTGAGCCGTGCACGAATACCGTCCATATCTGCCGGATCAGTACCGGTTTCGATGATTGACGATACAAACGCAGCAAACGTTGGTGCGGACCAGCCGGTTTCCGGAGAACGTTCTGTATGGATAAAATCCAGTCCGTAAAACGGATGTTGCGTGTTTTCGATACGACCATACAT
>JAFAGQ010000325.1 GCA_023422555.1 Pseudomonadota bacterium | reverse complement strand
TGCGTCAGATCGTCCTTGTTGATCTCCTTGCCGATATTTTCACCGCGCGCTTTGATTTTATCGACCAGCTCCTTGCTGATGGCGTCAATATCATCCGGATTCTGAACCAGTTTTTTTCCGGCCTCGGCGACATCATTTTTTACGGCCTCCAATTGCTGTCCCAGATACTCGGGCTGCAATTCCGGAATACCGCTTTTGCGCAACACCTGCTGAACCTGCTGATCCGCATTCTGTGATGCCGATTGGGTATCCACATTGATGTCACCAAAAGCATTTTTGGCTATGTCAGCTGCACCAGAGGCGCCTTTGCCGATCAGACTGCCGGCTCCGGAAGCAATAGATCCCGTGGCAGACGCAACAGAGCCTGCAATACTGCTGGCAGCGTTGAATGCGCTGTTTACCAGCATGCTGGCAAGAATGACCGCCAGCAGAATGGACACGGCCCACGCAAGAAAGCCATGGATGCGACCTTCGTGAATGGACAGGCGCCCGGCTACATAACCACCCAGTGCAAGGCTGACAAGAACAGACAGGCCTGTATAGACAAGGATGCCCGTGCCTATTCCGTCTGGTGCATCGGCAGTGGATATGTCGACTGCAGAAAGACCCAGCCCTGATCCGAGCAGTGAAAGAAGAAAGGAAACGGCTAATGCAGTTACAACACCGCCAAAAATACTACCCCAGGAAACTCTGAAATCCTGAGTAGCTATCGTCGTTTTTACCATTTTGGACTCACTAATTTAAACGGACAGTTAATAAAGCTCGTACTGGTGTCGCGATGAAGCTGGCGACAGAACGAGTAGATCGCTGACGTCAGGGTCTATGGCAGTCCTCCTTATGATGTGTATTCTGGAAAGGGAACAGCGAGGACAGTGAGGCCTTGAATGCCAATCTCAAATGACATTATTCCGGCAGACACGGGTTTGTGAGCTGGATCAGTAATGCCAAAGATCCTGTTACCCGGTTCAGATGCCTGTCTCCAGAGCCTTAGTATTATGATTATCCTAGTCTCTTGGAATGCCAATTGCCATATAAGAAATGTGAATTTTTACTACAGTAAATTTGAATGTTGCTGGATGGGTTCACTCTTTCACGATTATGTTCGCCATATTTCAGACGCGATAATCTGCGACCCCTGTTTCGGTTGTAAGTAGCTGCTAATAACAAGGAGCGAGATATAAAAAGCGGGATATATGGAGCGAGGCCAGAGACAGAGCACGTGACCCATATTTTCGCGAATTGGAGGCTCTTGCTTCCGGGAAATACAGGCCACGAGGAAGTTCAGATATCTTTCTTCACAATCGCGATACCGTCGGCGGCTTTGACGCCCTGACCATCTGAAAGTACAAATATCGGGTTGATTTCTGCCTCTATCAGGGTATCACCGAGATCAGCCACCATACACGAGAAGTTGACGATGGTCTGTGCCAGTGCTTGCTGGTCGGCTTTGGCACGACCACGGTATCCATCCAGCAGTGGCCAGGTTTTCAGCTGTCTCATCAGGCTGTTGGCATCCTCCAGGGTCAGGCCCCCGGATTCCGGAAGCAGACGCATGGCGGTGTCATTGAGCAATTCGGCAGTGATGCCTCCCATGCCCAGCAGAACCGCGCTACCCAGTGCATCCCGGTGAAAGCCCAGAATCAATTCAATGCCAGTTGTCATTCGCTCCTGGATCAGAAATGCATCCACACTGATCCCGGTTTTCTCAGCGACATCCTTTTTCATTTGCGCAATGCATTGGGGGACTTGTGAAGGATCTACGCCAAGCGCTACGCCGCCAACATCGCTTTTGTGAGCAATATCGCCAGACAGAATCTTCACAACCACCGGCGCATTGAATTGACTTGCCGCCTCAGGCGCCTGCGTGTCGTTGCTGACAACCACCTCGCGCACGCCCGGAATACCATAGCGGGCGAACAGCTGTTTAGCCTGCGCTTCATTCAGACTGTTGCGAGACAGTTCTGCATTTGTTTGAAGCTGTGGTGAAGAGGATGTTGACACGATGTCGGTGTCGGTTGCCGTCCCTTGCGGAGAGGCCGCGATTTGCGCGGCTGAATGCTTACGGCTCAAGCCAGCTTCATTTGCCGTTGCGTTCCTCGTGGAGGCGCTGTGATGCCACATGGCTTCCAGTGCAACCGCGCAACAGTCTGGCTCTGTAAACGCAGGAATTCCTCTTTCGTTCAGAAGTTGTACCACTTGCGGTGCGTGGGGGCTTACAAAGGCAAGGATGGATTTTTCAGTTTTGGGCAGACAATCTGAAATGGCATTTGCCATGAGTTCCGGATGCGCCAGACTTGATGAGCCTACGATCATAATGAGCGCATCGTAGTCACTGCTTTCAGCCAGTGCGGTAATGGCACCGCGCAACACATCGGGTTGCAGACCCGCCAGGGTGACATCGACCGGGTTGCGATCCAGTGCGGCTGGCATGCCAGATTGCAGGGCGCGCAGAGCCGCTGCTGTCTGTGCGCCTGGTGCCGGAGTCTCAAAGCCGGCCACACCCAGGCTGTCTGCCACCAGCGTACCGGCGCCGCCTGTGGAGGTCAGAATGGCTACCCGCCGGCTGTTCAGCGTTCTTTCCGTGGAAAGGGCGACCGGAATATCAAGCAGGTCGCTGAATCGCTGTGCCCGGATGACGCCGGTCTGCTCAAAAAGGGCATCATACATCGCGTCCTGACCTGCCAGAGCTCCCGTATGGGAGACGGCGGCCTGCGCACCGGCTTGTGATCTGCCGATTTTGAATGCCACTATCGGTTTGCCAGCCTCACGCGCGCGGCGGGCGGCTGCCCGAAACCGCTGAGGATTCCTGATGGTTTCAATATAAAGTGCAATGACACGAGTCGAACTATCATCGATCAGATATTCAATAAAATCGGTCAGTTCAAGATCCACTTCATTACTGGTGGAAATCAGTTTGGACAAGCCAATACCGCGCGCCGCCGCCCGGGAGAGCAGCGAGCCAAGAATGCCTCCACTTTGCGACACAACGCCCACAGTTCCTGCGGGAAACGTATCCATTTCAAGGGCCCCGCTGGCAGACAAAGGGATGTTCTCTGTCAGATTGACCAGACCAATGGTATTGGGTCCAAGTATCCGCATGGACCCGGCAGCATCCAGCAACTGCTGTTGCAGACGACGGCCTTCCTCACCAGCTTCCGAATAGCCGCTCGCCAGAACAATGGCCGCAGCTGTACCGATTTTTGCCAGTTCGGCCACAGCCTGAACTGTACGTTCTGCACTGAGAAGAACGATTGCAACATCCGGCACTGCAGGTAGCGAGGCAATGTCGGGATAGCAGGGCAGCTCCCCAATCTGCGCGACGCGCGGGTTGACGGGATACAGGGATCCGGTAAAGCCATGTTTCAGGAGGTAGGCCAGCGGTCGGCCGGCCGTTTTATTCTGATCTGCAGAGGCACCGATAATTGCCACGCTGCGTGGATGGATGAGACGTGATATTGCATTCATGATGACTTCGGCTGCTCCGTTGCGTTACCCGATTTTTTTCCTTCCGTTTTTCTGCTTTCCATTTTTTCCAGAAACGCTTTTACCGATTCCCGATGTTCTGTGCTGGTGTAGCAAATACCCTGGGCCTGACTGCCCGTTGCAAAGGCCTGTTCGGCTGTGATTTCGAAAGTCTGGTTCAGAATGGTTTTACCCAGCGCAAGCGCTGTGCCTGAACCCGAGCTCAGTTCGGCGGCCCATTGGCGCGCATCACTTAACAGTGCCTCTGCTGAAGACAGACGATCAGCAATACCCAATGACAGTGCCTCTTCAGCCTTAACGGTTCTGCCACTGAAAATCAGCTCTTTTGCCCTGGGCAGGCCGGTTCGTCGCGGCAGAAAGTACATACCGCCACCATCAGGAATCAGTCCCCGATTGATATAAGACCAGGTAAACGTTGCCATGTCAGATGCAATAACAAAATCGCAGCTCATGGCGGTATCGGCGCCCAGGCCTGACGCAGCGCCATTGACTGCAGCAATGGTTGGTTTGGGCATAGTGTAAAGAAGAGAAATGGCGTGATGAACACGTTGCTGACGGCGCCAGCCATTAATGGCGATTTCGCCGGCAGGCGCCTGCATCCTTTTCTGCATGCCCGAGATATCTCCACCTGCGCAGAATCCCTTACCGCTGCCGGTCAGGACAAGCGCGCGAATGCTGGCATCTGCTGCAATCTGTTCCAGTACAGCGATGAACTCGCTGCGCATATCATCGCTCATAGCATTGCGTTTTTCCGGTCGGTTCAGAATTACGGTTGCAATGCCGTCGGTTACTTCGACCTTAACCAGTGTCGTAGTCATTGTTTCTTCGTCCTTTTTCATTGAGTCAGTCAAGTGTGATCTTGCTGGCAGAGATCACTTTTTTCCATCGAGCCTGTTCCCCCTTGATATAGTCATCCAGATCTTTGGGTGTGCCCGTGGAAATCACCAGGCCTTCGCTCTGTACTTTTTGTTTGAATAAGTCCGTACTGGCAGCCTGATGCGCTGCATGGTTGAGTTTTTCGATGACATCCTGTGGTGTTCCCGCCGGCGCATATAAACCGTACCAGCTGTCCAGGACATAATTGGGCACACCATTTTCCGCGATGGTGGGAACATCGGGCGAGGCAGGTGAACGTTCCTTGGTGGTGACGCCAAGTGCGCGCAATGTCCCTGCTGCCAGTGAGGAACCGACAGCAGCGGCTGTGCCAAACATCATGTCCACATGGCCACCAAGCAGGTCATTCAGTGCTGGTCCGGCGCCCTTGTAGGGCACGTGTGATAGATCGATTTTGGCAAGCGATTCAAGCAGTTCGCCTGCCAGGTGTGCGGAGGTACCCACACCTTGCGACGCGTAGGACAGGGTCCCGGGCTTTTGCTTTGCGGCCTGCAGCAGATCGCTTACAGACTTGATTGGGCTATCGGGCTTGACAACCAGTACGCTGGGCGAGTGGCCGATCATGCTGACAGCGGCAAACGCCTTGTCTGTATCGTAGGGTAGTTTTGGATGAAGATACGGATTGACAACATGGGCGAATGTGGCCATCAGCAAGGTGTATCCATCGGGTTTGGAT
>JAFAGQ010000307.1 GCA_023422555.1 Pseudomonadota bacterium | reverse complement strand
GAAGCATACCGGGGAACGCAAGAAGCGCATCGGTGAAGACCATCATGATGCGGTCGACCCAGCCTCTGAGGTAACCCGCGATCAGACCAAGTACCGTGCCGGCAAACATGGCAATTGCAACTGTCATAAAGCTGATGCCCACGCTGGTTGTTGCACCGTAAAGAATGCGACTTAAGGTATCACGGCCAAACTCATCGGTGCCAAGCCAGTAGGTGGAATCGGGTGCGTGCAGCCGATGGGCAAAATTCGGCGTCATGGGATCAAACGGCGTCCAGAAGGCACCCACCAGTGCAGCAAGCAGAATGATGCCGCAGAGCACGGAGCCCAGCAAAAGATTGGTATTGGGTTTGAATCTCATGACATCGTGACTCGTGGATCGAAGATGGGATAGCACAGGTCGACCAGCAGGTTGACCAGAACATAAATCAGAGCAATAAAAAGCAGACACCCCTGTATCACGGGATAGTCGCGCGCAAAGATGGCATCGACCAACAGGCGACCCAGGCCCGGAATGGTGAAGACGGTTTCTACAACTGCCACGCCGCCCAGCAGGTTGCCGAGCACCAGACCGATCAGTGTCCAGGTCGGGCCAAAGGCGTTCTTGAATGTGTGTCGCCACAGCACAGCTTTTTCAGACAGGCCTTTTGCACGGGCATGAGTGATATAGTCCAGCCGCAATACGTCCAGTGTGGAAGCCCGGGCCATCCTCAGGATCACACCGGTTTCATGCAGAAACAGGGTTGCTATCGGCATGATCAGATACAGCAGGCCGCCCTTCCAGTCATCCATGGGAGACACGTAACCCACCACAGGTAACCAGCCCAGATTCAGCCCGAAAAACAGCAGGAACAGCAGGCCCAGCCAGAACGTGGGAATGGAAAGCAGCAGCGTGGCGGTGCTCACCAGTACCGTATCGGTCAGTTTGTTCTGACGCCAGGCGGCGATCATGCCTGCAGGTACGGCTGCCAGACTGGCAAATAGGACTGCACACAGCACAATCGGTGCGCTGATGGCAAAGCGTTGCAGCACAAGTGCAGTGACCGGTTCACCGGTGGAAATGGAAACGCCCAGATCGCCACGCAGTACGTTGCCGAACCAGATCACCAGCTGCTCTGGCAGAGAACGATCCAGACCCAGCCGATGATGCAGGTCAGCCAGACTGGCCGGATCTGCCATATCGCCAAGCATCAATGCTGCCGGATCACCCGGAATCAGGCGAATCAGCATGAATACGGTGATCCCGACAATCAGCAGGGTCGGGATCGCCATGGCAATTCGCGCACAGACAAAACGAAACATGATTGATGACCCCGTTTCAGAGAGGCAGCGTGAAACGCTGGAAGACGGGGTTGACCGCAGGCAGAATGGCCACTTCCATCACGCCTTCTGCCGGACGCATCAGGACCGTTGCAGCTGTTGCGCTCAGGTGGTCTCCTGTGGTCGCTTTCTGTGGCGGACGACAAACGGCATAGGGATAGCCGAAGCGATCCATGAAGGCGTCACGGAACCGCTCAAAATCAATTTTCCCGCCGTCCTGCGTCAGGCGCCGCAACACACGACGCCCACGATAGACCGAATCGGGGCTGGGCAACAAGTCACGCAGTTTCATGAGTGCGACCTGACTTTCCCAATGATTGGCGTGCACTAGAATTCCGTTTTCGGGATGCAGAAGAAAACTTTCGTCAGGCGCGCATTCAATATCAATGGCCTCACCTTCCCGATGGCTCAGCATCATGTTGTTGGCTACTGATTTAGGGCTATGGTACACGGCACGAATGGCATGAGCATAGTGCTCGGTTTCCAGCGCCTTGCGACGCACCAACGGCAAAGGGATGCCATTGCGCAGACCCGCGCGATCGGATTCCAGATTATTTCCGGTAATGGCAATACCTGCCGCATTAAAGCCCGAACGTGCCAGTTGCCCCGCTTCGGTAAACGTCAGAATATCAGGACCATCATCCCTCACGATATGCAACACGATGCAGGTTTCTGCACATTCGACACGCCAATCCCAATTCTGCCCGTGCATCAGGACACCGTCGACACTCATTTCAGGCAGCACGACAGCAGCCGTACAACCATCGGGCGCCAGATTATCCGGATGCATGCGGGCATACATCAGGAGTTCGCGCCGCGCATTGATGACAACCACATGCTCCAGCGGTACACCGGCTCCCTCGGCAATACCCCGCATTTCTTCAACGTAGTTCGCATCAAAGGCTTCGATGGCCGGCAAAAATGCCTGGGTCAGCGTCTGCAGACGGTCGGGACTGATATCGCGTCGTGTCAGCAGGCCAACATAAAACGCTGCCGCCTTGTGAATTCGGTCTTTTGCCTGTTCTCCGTGCTGACGTCCCCGCTCCCGCGGTCCGCCACTGACCTGAACTAATGGCAACACATTCTCTTCTTTCATATTCCGGCCCTGTTGCTCCATGCGTTTTAGGGTTTCATCAAAGGAGCGCAAGCCCGCGCCCCACTTGCTTTTTTCTGTTTATTTCTTGCTTACCTGCCATAGGCGGGCTGCCGATCCTGTCCAGCTCGAATAACCTTGGATCCTGTCAGAGGTCGCGTCGATGGTAATGCCGTTATAAAGCATCAGCATGGGCACATCGACCAGAAAATCCTTGTGCAGCTGATCCAGTATTGGCTGACGCTTGGCACGATCACCCGTTGTCATGGCTTCGTGCAGCAGTTTCAGATCTGCGGGGTTATCCCACACCTTGCGCTTCTGCACTTTTTTATCACCCATGAAATGTTCATAGAGCAGCGCATCATCAAAGCGTGGCGAATAAGAGAATGCCATCATCTGATATTTACCGGCGTTGTAGCGGTCCAGTTGCGTCGCCCAGTCCATGACGTCCAGCTTCACATTGATGCCCGCCTGTTGCAGCATGGCCTGTGTCAGAATGGCCGCGTTATACATGGACGGATAATCCTTGTTGGTAATCAGCGAAACAGGCTGGCCTTTATACCCTGATTCCTGCAACAGCTTTTTGGCTTCGTTCAGATCATATTTCCATCCGGTCTGCTGCACTGAGGTATAGGATGGCGTGCCTGTCGGAATCACGGAGTTATTCGGCTTACCCAGACCATCAGTTACCATTTCTACCAACGATTTGATATCTATTGCAGATGCAATAGCCTGACGCATCTTCTGATTCATCACAGGATCTGCTGTCTGCATCAGAATCGTATTGCGTCTTGACGTGTAGCTGTGTGAGATATGAAGTTTGGGATTCTTTTTCAGCTCGACATAATCGGAACTGGTGATATCAGGAATCAGATCCAGATCTCCACGTACCAATGCCGCTTTTGCTGCGGATGCATCGGGAACAATCAGAAACTTGACGCTATCGACCAGCGGTTTTTTATTCCCGACATAACCATTTGCCTTACCTTCAAGGCTGGCATAGTCTTTAAAGGCCTTCAATTCAACATACGAACCCTTACTCCAGGCACCCAGCTCAAAAGGACCGGTACCCACGGGTTTGTTCCAGCTGCCATCGGCGTTGACCGAGGCGCGATTCAGAATGCCTGTCATGCCGCAATCCTGGCGCGCCAGTGTACTCAGGAACATGGGATTGGGTTTTTCCAGTACAAATTTCACGGTCATGGGATCGGGTGCCGACACCTCTGAAACCTTGGCACCGTTTTTACCGGCAAATTCAGAGCGGCATCGCCAGCCCACATCCGGATCCATATAATGTTTCCAGCTCCAGATCACATCTTCTGCGGTCAGCGATTCACCATTATGGAACTTCACACCTTTTCGCAGCGGAAAGGTGTACGTAAGCCCGTCTTCAGACTGTTCGACACGTTCAGCGAGCAAAGGTTTGACTGATCCCACATCATCCAGCGCAACCAGACCTTCGACCATATGCGCAACAATCATATCGGCCGTACTGTCGCGGTTAACGCCCGGTTGCGAACTGCGCAGATCAGATGGGATCTGGACGTTCAGCGTCTGAGCCGAAACACCTCCAGCAAAAAGGCCGGCCAGAACAAGAAAGGAAAGCGGACGTTTATTCATAGTAGTGCAGAGCTCCATTTACACGGTGAAAATGACAGGCTTTCAACAGCTGGCCCGGTGTGTCGTTACTAATTTAGATGTTTACTTATTTACTGCCTGCCGATGCGCGGCGCTGCGCCAGAACATCAGCAAAAAAGCCGGTGATCTGGTCAATACAATCTTCCCAGCGATGTGACACGCCCGGCACTACATCGAACCGGACCTTGACGCCGACTGATTCGAAATTGCGTCGCAAGGTATCCAGCCTCTCTGGACGGGTTTTACCCGCGTCATTGGCACCTTCCATCCAGTGTGCGCCACCCGGTTTATGGGTAATTTCCCAGGTTTCGGTATCAGCATCACCAACAATCATCTGCACAGGCACCCGGGCCAGCGCTTCTGTGTCGATTTCAATACCGAAGAGCTCTCCAACATTTCGAGTGCCCACCCACCAGTCACGTTTGGGATCCAGCAGCGTGACTGATCCTGGGGCGCCAACGGAAGCGGCCCAGACGCGCGTTGGATGCAGCAGCGTGAAACGGTGCGTAAAGTGGCCACCGCCGGAGAATCCAAACAACCCGAAATCCTGGAAATTGAAACCGTAACGCTTGTTGATCTGATCCACGATGTCCAGCACGGCCAGATCATAGCGAATATCCCCTTCCTGGATGTATTTATAGCCATTGCGATTGTCATCGCCCATGACACCAACGGGGAACAAGGGACAAACAATCACGCAGTTGTTCCAGCGCGCAAAGTGACTGAACGCATCGCGATACTCGGTAATGGTGCGACCCGTACCGTGTATGGCAACAACCAGTTCCGGCGCAGGACCGCCCTGCGCAACAGAGCGCGGAACGTACATGCAAAAGCTGAAGCGGGGATCTTTGTGACTGGAAAATATTGTTGTATGTCCCAGGTCATACATATTGGTTCCGCGTGATTCCGGTGTCGCTTCTGCGGCGATAACAGCCATTTTTTACTCCTGCAATTTATGCGCATAAATGATTGACACAAAGTATACGCATAAAAATGCGGTCATACAAGGTATAATTGTTTCACGAAAGACAAATGCGGCGATAAGCGCAAAAGGACAGTGACCAAATGGCAAAAGTACGAGGTAAGGTGCCCCGTATGCTTGGGGACGAAATTGCGTTGGAAATACGTAATGGCGGATTTCGTGCAGGGGAATGGATACGCTTGGGTGATATAGAGGAGCGCTTTAACGCGTCCCGGTTTGACGCCCGTCGGGCCTTGTCAGAACTGGTGCTGCGTCAGGTCCTGGAACACGCGCCCAACCGCGGCTATCGCGTATACGCGCCAGATGCCGATACGATTCGTCATGTGCGCGAGGCGCGAATTTTTCTGGAAAAAGAAGCCATCCGCAACGTGGTCAGCAATATCAGTGAAGACACGCTCAGGCAGCTTGGCCGGCTGGCAGACGATTTTCGCAAGGCGGCAGATCACGGCACCCGTAGCGAACAGAATGAAATCAACAACCGGTTTCATGCCCTGCTTTTTTCTTCCAGCGGCAACCCGGTCATTGAGAGTCTGATCGAAGATCTCAGGCAGCGCCTGGGTGGTTCGTCCCAGGCGGTCTGGCAATCCAGAGACGCACTTCTGCAAAGTGCGCTGGACCATCTGGATATTGTCAAGGCATTGGAAGCACGCGATGCCGAACTGTCAGTGAAACTGATCGAACGGCATATCAATCGATCCAGTTCGGAGTGACGGAGGCCGGGGTTCGGCGACGCGTGAGTGGTCGCGCCGCAATTGGCATGTCTGGCTCAATGCCCAATGTGATATTGAAAAGACTTATTCGGAATAAGCCTTGAATTCACCGGTTGCCGGATCCCGCACAAACAGAACACCGGTTGCAACCCCGAAATAGGCGCCATGCAGCTGCAGCGTTCCTGCCTCGACGCGCTCACTCACGGCCGGAAATGTCATCAGATTTTCCAGACTGTATTCCACAACAGCCCATTCCAGGCTGCGGATCCAGCTGTTACGATCTCCTTCCTGCTGTGGGCCCAGTCGATCCACCACGGGTTCGATCTGCGACATCCATTTGCCGATGAAATCGCGCTGTGTCAGCGGCGCTGCCTTGTTCGCAAACGCGGCCACGCCCCCGCAACTGGCATGACCCATGACCACAATATGCTTGACCTGCAGTGCGTTCACCGCAAATTCAATGGCTGCACTGGTGCCGTGGTAGGAGCTGTCGACATCCGGCTCACAGGGTGGAACCAGATTTGCAATATTACGAATAACAAACATTTCGCCTGGACCCGCATCAAAGATGGTTTCCGGTGCCACACGTGAATCACCACAGCCAATCACCATGATTTCAGGCTGCTGGCCATGTTCCGCGAGCTTCTGATATCGGGCGCGTTCGCGCTCAAGGCGTCCATTCAGAAAAGAAGTGTAGCCTTCGGTCAGTCTTTTGGGAAACATGGGGAAATCCTGCGGGTGAGTTTAAATGTGGCGCTATTTTACGACGATTCTCTTTTATTCCGGCTGAATAAGGCATTTTTGTTACCGCAAAGCCTGGTATTTCACTTGACATCCCGACTTCTGCGGCTATACTTGTGAACATCAAGGGGAGTAGCTTCTTTCCGGTGCATCGTCATTACGGTTGTCATGCAGTCAATGCAAACACCCGGTGCCTGGACAACACAATGTGTTGCAAGCAAGACCTTGCCAACACGGGCAAGGTTCATCCTCTGAAAAATGATGGCCTGAGTCCTTGTGGATCAGGCCGTTTTGTTTTGTCTGACGCTCCTCTGGATAAAGCCGCATGCACTTGCGGCACGCAAGACCTGGCAGACGTCCCGATCCGTTCCACTACAACTTTAAACCAAACGGAATCAAGGTGACTTATGCTTGAAATGTTACAAACACTTAGCTGGGCTGCAGTTTTCCAGATCGTTCTTATCGACATCCTGCTTGGCGGCGATAATGCAGTTGTCATTGCCCTCGCCTGCCGCAACCTGCCCGAAAAACAGCGGATGAAAGGAATTTTGTGGGGCACGGCTGGTGCCATCATCCTGCGTGTTGCACTTATTGCATTCGCGCTGACGCTGCTTTCCATTCCTTTCCTCAAAATCGTGGGCGCGCTTTTGCTGGTCTGGATCGGAATCAAATTGCTCATACCGCAAGAAGATGCGCATGGCAATATCCAGGGAGGCACATCGGTCTTCTCCGCGTTCAAAACGATTCTGATTGCGGATTTTGTGATGAGCCTGGACAACGTGATTGCCATTGCCGGCGCGGCCCAGGGTGCAGACCCGAGTCATCAGATCGGTCTCGTGATCTTTGGTCTTGTTATCAGTATCCCGATCATCATCTGGGGCAGTACGCTGGTTCTGAAACTGATCGATCGCTTCCCTGTTGTGGTCACGTTCGGCGCGGCATTGCTGGGCTGGATTGCAGGTGGCATGCTGATTACCGATATCTTTATCGTGGAGCGCATTGGTGAGCCATCCACCGCGTTGAAACTGGCCGCAGAAGTGATTGGCGCCCTGTTCATCGTGGGCGTAGGCAAGGCCATCGCCAAACGCAAGAAAACGCTGGCAATCAGCAACGCGTAATTGATCGGTCCGAGCGGGCGTATGTCGGAGATACAAATCCGGGTACGCCCGTTTGTTGTTTTTAGCCGGCTCGATCCGGCGTATCCATCATGACCGTCATACCAGGTCAATGCAGGCTGTCGCTTAAAACTATTTTTATGCTTCACTCACCGGACTGATGCCGTATTGATCTATCGTTCTGCGAAGAATCATTGGCATCACCCCACCCTGCTTCAGCAATTGCAGCTCGAGTTGCGTTTCGACGGCCGCACGGCCTGTTATGTTTACGACTTCGCCAGTGCCGCGGATAATTCGGACCGGCAGCTCACAGCGTGGTTGCAGATTTTCTGCACTGGCATTCACCTCAACGCGATCATCGGGATCGACACCGAGCAACAAGTCGCGCGATTCGCCGGAAAAACTGACGGGAAGAATTCCCATGCCGATCAGGTTTGAACGATGAATACGCTCAAAGCTAAGGGCAAGGACGGCCCGAATTCCCAGAAGCCTTTGCACTTTCGCTGCCCAGTCGCGTGAAGATCCCGTTCCATATCTCTCGCCCGCAATCAGGATGACGGACTGACCGGCATCATGGTATCGCTGCGCGGCATCCCAGACCGGCATGACTTTTCGGTCGGGAATATGCAGCGTATGGGCTATCGGTGAAGTCGGCCAGAGAAGATTCTTCAATGTTCGCGTATGGAACGCACCGCGAAGCATAACCTGCCAGTTCCCACGACGTGATGCAAAGACATTCAGATCGTGTCTGTCTTCTCCGCGCGCAACCAGAAAGTCTGCAGCAAGACTGTCCGCCGGAATCGCGCTGGCAGGCGAGATATGGTCAGTTGTAATATCGTCTCCCAGTACCATTAAGGGGTAAGCAGTATACGAACCGAGTAAGGATTCAGACTCTATGCTGGCAAACGGTGGCCGGCGCAGAATCGTGGATTTCTCGTCCCATGGAAACTGCGGGCTGGCAGGCGCTTCAAGTGTCTTCCATAGCGGATTTTCAGATGCAATATGAAATGCACGACGAAAGTCTTCCGGCTCCAGTGCTTTGGCCAGCGCATCTGCGATGTCTTCTCTGGAAGGCCATATCTCTTCAAGAAATACCGGCTTGCCGTCATCCGCGTACCCCACGGGTTGTGAAGACAGATTTCGCTGCGCGTCTCCCGCAAGCGCATACGCAATGACCAGCGGTGGAGACATCAGCAGTCCAAGCTCCAGCTCAGGATGTATTCGGCCAGGAAAATTCCGGTTGCCAGACAATACGGCAACCGGTTGCCCGGCATGTTCTTTCGCGGCACCGGAAAGCATCTCGGGCAATGGGCCGGAATTTCCAATACAGGTGGTGCATCCGAATCCGACAATATCAAATCCTACCGCAGACAGATCCTGGAGCAGGCCCGCGCGTTCCAGGTACGAAGCGGCTGCCGGTGAACCGGGCGCCAGCGAGGTTTTCACCCAGGGAGGAACACGCAGCTTTTTCTCTCTGGCCTTTCTGGCAACCAGGCCGGCAGCAATCAGCAAACCAGGATCCGAAGTATTGGTACAGCTTGTAATTGCAGCAATGGCAACGGGGAAGCGCGGCAGGTGCTCGGGGACTGCGACAGGTTGCTGGGGTAATGTCGCCAGCATATCCGCCACCTGCGAATACGACAGCAAATCCTGTGGTCGCCGCGGCCCGGCCACGTGCATTTCGATGCTATCAAGGTCAATGACAATTGACTTGGTATACCTTGGCGTAGCTGCAGGATCAAACCACAAGCCGTTTCGTTGCGTGTACTCGCGCACCAGCAAAATTGCAGTATCGGAACGACCGGTCTGTTTCAGATAGTCCAGGGTATTTTCGTCTACCGGAAAATAGCCCGTCGTAGCGCCGTACTCTGGTGCCATATTGGCAACGACCGCGCGCTCGCCCGCTTTCAGCGAACTGACACCGGCGCCGAAGAATTCAACAAACTCGCCCGACACGCCAAGCGCACGCAACCGCTGGGTAACAGTCAGCGCCAGATCTGTTGCAAGAACGCCGGGGCGCAGGGCTCCTGTCAGTTTGACGCCTATCACATCCGGAATACGTAACATAGTGGGCATGCCAAACATGACTGTCTGCGCTTCCAGCCCGCCAACGCCCCAGCCGAGCACGCCAATACCGTTGATCATCGGGGTGTGGCTGTCCGTTCCTATCATCATATCGGGAACGATCCAGACCTCGTCGTTGTGAGTTTCCGTCGTGACCACACTGGCTAGTTGCTCCAGATTGATCGTGTGCATGATGCCGGTTCCCGGCGGATTGATATGAACCTTGTCCAGGCTCCGGGATGCCCATTTCAGGAATCGATAGCGCTCGTGATTTCGCCTGATTTCATGCTGCATGT
>JAFAGQ010000304.1 GCA_023422555.1 Pseudomonadota bacterium | reverse complement strand
GGCTCCAAAGATACCTGTATGCAACTGGGCAAGCAGGCAGCGTGCCTGCGTACCGTGGGTGACCGCAATCCGGATCCAAAAATCGCGGAGCTGGAAATGGAACTGAAAAAACTCGGCAATTCAATTGGCATGGGCGCAATGGGCTTTGTCGGCTCTTCGATGGTTGTTGATTGTCATATTGAAGTCGGCTTTACCCATACAGGCGGAATGCCGGTCAGCATCCATACGTTCTGCCTGTCATCCCGGCGCGCTACCGCCAGAATTCACGCAGACGGTCGCATTGAATATCGAACCGATCCGCAATGGTTTACACCCTATACAAGAAGGGAGACAGTCGAATGGAACCGATAAACACTCAGGAAAAAGAAAGCAGCAGTGATGACGATCTGAAAATCTTCAGAATCAATCTGCCAGCCACCCCCGAAGATATTGCCCGGCTTGAAATCGGGTCGGTAGTGTATATGAGCGGGGTAGTCTATACCGCCAGGGAGGGCGTCTATCAGAAGGTTCTGGGAAATGGCGAAGCATTGCCAGTTGATCTGAAGACGGTCAGTAATGTCAATTTTCATTGTTCTCCGGCGGCGGCTGTGACAGAGACAGGTGACTACAACGTGGGGGCCGTGACGGCGACTGCCAGTTTTCGATTTTCCAAATGGATGGCGAACTGGCTTGATCTGACAGGTACCAAAATTGTGATAGGCAAGGGTGGCATGCCGCATGATGATTACGCCAATATCATGGTGCCGCACGGTGCCGTATATCTGACCACTGTCGGTTACGGTACGGGTGCCTTGCTCGGTCGTGGCATCAAGCGGGTTCGCGACGTCTTCTGGCTGGATGAACTGGGCATTGCGCAGGCCATGTGGCTGTTCGAAGTTCAGGATTTTGGCCCGTTCATTGTTGAAAGTGATATCAACGGTAATTCGCTTTTTCATCAGCATGGTGAGCAGGTCAATGCGCGCATCGATGCGCTTTACGCCGGACTCAAACCACCTGCCTTGCACCGGTTTGGCGAAACCAGCGATCGTAAGAACGAAGTAATGTAGAAGGAAGAAAGTATGACAATCATTGATTTTCGCCTGCGCCCACCGGCTGGCCAGTTCCTGTCAACATTGATGTATGCGCAGGGAGAGCGGCGTGATGGTTTCACCAGAACCGTTGGGTTTGAGCCATCAGGGGCAGCACAGCAGCAATCCATGGACATGACGCTTGCCGAAATGGATGACGCAGGTGTTGATCATGGTGTCGTGGTGGGAAGGCTTGCCGGGATGCTGGGCAGAATTTCAAATGAAGATGTGCTCGCACTGATGAACGGACATGGTGACCGGTTCATTGGTGCTGCATCTATTGATCCCACTAATCGGATCGCCGCCTGCCGCAGTATTGACGACGCCATGGCTGCGGGATTTCGGCTGATCAATATAGAGCCGGGCGCTTATCCCGTGCCTATGTACGCAGATGATCGGCGCTTGTATCCGATCTATGCGCACTGTGAAGACCGCAATATTCCCATTATTCTGATGGTGGGCGGCACGGCAGGCCCCGACCTGAGTTATTCAGACCCGATTCGTACAGATCGGATGCTGGCTGATTTCCCGAATCTGAAAGTTGTGCTTGCCCACGGCGGCTGGCCTTGGGTCACGCAGATTCTGCACATTGCGTTTCGTCGAACAAACGTCTACCTGTCTCCGGATATGTATTTTTCACGAATGGCTGGTTGGGAAGAGTATCTGAAGGCTGCCGACAGTTTTCTTGCAGACAGAATGCTTTACGCCAGTTCGTTTCCGTTCTGCCCGATCAAGGGATATAAGGAATGGTTTGAGTCGCTGCCGATCCAGGAAGAAAACCGCAGGAAAATCATGGGCGGCAATGCGCAGCGACTGCTGGGGCTTGGCGCGTGATCTTCTCGCGCCTGTTTTCGAGGGTGATCATATCAGGATCACCATCCTGATCTTTACCCACTATTCTTTCCTGATGATGCGATCCCGGTCACAAAAATCTAATTACTATAAGTAATTAAAAATACCAATTCATCTCCTTTTAAGTTTTTATAATTTAAAATAATAAGCATATAACAATAAATCACAAAATGCGAAAAAACGGGACGATTCTCTCCTCCAGAGGATCGCGCAAACAGGAGACAATTGGTGAATAAACACAAAATACAGCGCAATTTCATGTATCGCAGACTGCTGTTCGCCTGTCTGGTCTCAGCATCGTGGACGGCTTACGGCGCAGACAATGAGCAGATCAAGCTGGGCAGCGAGATTGCTCTCAAGGGCGCAAGCGGCCAGCCGGCCTGTGTAAGTTGCCACGGCGCCAAAGGCGAAGGTCTGGCAGCCGCGGGTTATCCATTTCTGGCAGGGCAGCCCGCCGAGTATCTGTCTCAGCAGTTGGCGCATTTTGCCGATGGTTCGCGCAAGCAGCCGATCATGCAGCCAGTGGCCAAGGGGCTTTCCGAAGAACAGCGCTCTGCTGTCGCCGCCTATTACGAATCGCTTCCACCAGTCTTTGATCGCAAGGCACTTGCGGACAGAATGGAGACATATCCCGCGCAAAAACCAGGCGCGTGGCTGGCCAATCGTGGCAGTGAAAAACCGTATGTCCCCGCCTGTGTGCAGTGTCATGGCCCCGGAGGCATTGGCATCGCCCCTGTATTTCCGGCACTCTCAGGCCAACCGCAGCAGTATTTGAAAGCGCAGCTGGCAGCGATGAAGTCGGGCGAGCGGGGTGAAGATGCGCATAAATTGATGACCCATCTTGCCAAAAATCTGAGCGATGAACAAATCGATCAGGTAAGCGCTTATTTCGCAAAAGACATATTGCAGCCCGTCGCCAAAGCTGAAGTCCAGGAAAAGGGAGAGGCCAAATGAACCGTAAAAAAATCAGTCTTTCACCAGTCTGGCTCCCTTCAATGGCGACTGCCTTACTGGTGCTTTCAGTAAATGTGGCCGGGGCGGCAGAATCGTTCACGCCGCCCGCAGCAGACGCAATCCCCAAAAATGAATTTGGCGATATGGTACGCAAAGGGCAGGATTACTTTATGCATACCTCGGAACAGCTCCCTGACTATGTAGGCAATTCCCTTAATTGTGTGAATTGCCACCTGGATGCGGGGCGACGCGCTGATTCAGCTCCCATGTGGGGCGCCTATGTTGTCTATCCTGCCTATCGTGCAAAGAACGGTCACGTGAACAGTCTGTCCGAGCGCCTGCAGGGATGTTTTCGATTCAGTATGAATGGAAAAGCCCCGGCGGCCGATTCAGAAGCCATTGTTGCGATCACCACCTATATGTACTGGCTTGCAACCAAGGCGCCTACCGGCGTGAAACTTGCAGGGCAGGGCTACAAGAAGCTGGCCAAGCCTGAACAGAAGATGGATCTGGCGCGCG
>JAFAGQ010000373.1 GCA_023422555.1 Pseudomonadota bacterium | reverse complement strand
GTCCCTCATTACGATGCGCCGCCACTTCGTGGAAAGCGTCCACCACGCTGCCCACCGTTTGTCGAGATCAATCACGAAGATCAGTTATTGCCTTATCTGGAGCATGTCGCACAGCGTCCTTACAATCACGGGCTAAACGCGTGCTGGGACCTGAAAGAAGGAGAGCGAGTCCTGCTCCGCGTTGACAACTGGCATAGCGAACTGACCATCAAAGCCTGCGAGAAAATCCTGCAGAAGTACAAAGTCAAATATGACATCAAATACATTGATCGAGGTCCGATCAAACAGTGGGTGGGTGCGGACGAGGTCGAATACTATCTGTTTCGTACCAAGGAGTTGGCCGAATGGATGGACATGTGGGAAGAAGAGGAGAAGCGGCAGATATACGACAAGATATTGATGGGCTATGGAGGTCCGGTTCTGGCTGAAAGACTGGTGAAAATTCAGCGTATGCCGTTCATTACGCCTGAAATACTGGCCTCACCAGCGCACGCCATGCCGATAGAAGTCGTGAATGCCATGGATAAATGGACCTGGGACCGCATTCGCAGTGCGAAGCGCGTTCGCATTACAGATCCCGAGGGAACAGATATCTCGTTCACCAACCACGACGAATACTGGGACAAACAACGCGAATACTACGCACCGGACCTTGTTTCAAGAACCTGGCGTGGCAACGAGCACTTTGGCAAGACGTACTTGCCCGGACATATAACCGGCCGCCCTTGGCTTTTTCATCCAACCAAGGAAGACGGCTGCGGCGTGATAGCTGGCACGACCAATCATATTGCACCCTGCGACTGGACCCAGCTGATCGTTGAGAATTCGAAGATTGTGAAAATCAATGAAGGTGGCGAGTTTGGAAACCGGTTGCGGGAAGTTATGGAAAAAACCAAGGATATTCAGTATCCAGGTTTTCCAGATAAAGGGATTATGCACTGGTGGGAAGCCTCCATCGGCACGAATCCGCACATCCATCGCCCCAGGAAGGATTTTCCATCCGGATTCGTCAACTGTCTCTACGAAAGAGTGCGCTCAGGCGTCATTCATATGGGCTTCGGCACCATCATTTCGTCTATGACGGAACGGGAAGCAGCCAGAGCAGGACATTTGGTGGGGCATTGGCATCTTCACCTATATTTTCCGACCTATCATGTTGAGCGTACGGGCGACAACGAGAACATAATCGAAAACGGCCGTTTGCAGGCGCTGGATGATCCGGCAATACGCAAACTTTGTTCGAAATATGGCGATCCTGATCTTTGGCTGGATGAAAGCTGGAATCCTGCTGTTCCAGGCATCAATATGCACGGCGACTACTGGGATCACTATGCAAAAGACCCGCTACATTGGGTCAAAACAGAACTCGAGGTCTGCCGCAATTACCATCCCATGTTCATGAAGATGGTGGAGGCCGATGGCAAGTATTGCTCTGGCGAGGGCGCTCAATGGTGGAAAGGTGGTTGTTGCAATCATAGTGGCATCTCCTCCAGCCCGCTTAAGGGCAATTGCTGCGGCGGCTAAACCATGGCTCCCGCGAACGCTTGCCTGGGCTTGATCGGGTGCTGGCTGGCGGCAGGAATTGACTCTCATAGAGTGGAAGCGTTGCTCTGGCTGAACCAATGTGCTCAGGTTAATCTTCTCACAAAGCTGTCGTCAGTTTATTCCTTGTCGCATGCTCTCGCCTTTCCTTGCAGTTTCGCTGCGATGATACTCATGAGCGTATGGCATATTTCAAATTCCAGGCATAGCGAGTCGCGCTCAAAAGCACTCTTGATTACAGGCGCAATGTGGTTATTCATGTTTCCGGTCTGTCTGATTAGTGAACAGCTTGTTCTGATCATGCCGGGAACGCAAAGTGTGCAAATGTATGCATTTTTGATGCTTGCGGTAAGCAGTGCAATGATGCAGTTAATCAATCATAAAAATCTCTTCCCAAAATGAGGATAGTAATGAGACACTCAATATCAATAAAGCTTGCTGCGGGCATCACAGCAGTACTATTCGCCTCCCCTACCCTTGCCGCTGAAGCGGCGACCAACTGGCCAGAACGTCCAATAACCTTGATTGTGCCTTTTGCTGCAGGAGGTGGCGGAGATACACTGGCGCGCCTGGTTGCCGACCCATTAGGCCGTCAGCTCGGACAGAGCATCGTTGCAGAAAACCAGCCCGGCGCAGGGGGAAATATTGGGAGCGCAGCTGTTGCGCGAGCCAAGGCGGATGGTTATACATTTTTATACGGTACCAACGGAACGCAGGCCATTAACCATAGCCTTTACAAATCGGTAGGATACAAACCCGAACAGCTCAAGGCTGTCGGACGCTTTTCTACGATTGAACTCACCATGGTAGTAGCAGCAGACAACGCAAAGAAAATCAGTTCGCTCAAGGACATTTTGGCATATCAATCAAATGATAAGCCCCTGACCTGTGGCTCGGCAGGAAATGGTACGTCATCACATCTTGCCTGCGAAATGTTCAAGAAACAGACTGGACTGGAAATCACACATGTGCCCTATAAAGGTAATGCTGCCGCAGTCACGGATATCATCGGTGGACGAATCGATTTCATTATCGATGTGACACCGAATGTTATATCGCAGACGAAATCTGGCAGACTCAAGGCGCTTGCTGTGACAAGCAAGAAACCCAGTCCATCATTGCCCGGCGTTCCAACTATGGATGCATCGGGACTGAAAGGTTTTGAGTTTTACGCCTGGGATGGCCTTTATGCGCCAGCCAGCACGCCACCTGAAGTCATAGCAAAAATGAATACCGCAATCAACGAAGTACTTACGCAGAAGGAGACGGAACAGCGGTTGCGTGATCGCGGCGCCGAGCCTTCCCCCATGTCCCCTGAGCAGTTCCAATCATTTACGGCAGCAGAAAAGCAACGTCTGGGGGCAGTCGTACAGGAGATTGGTGCAAAGGTGGATTGAGTATTGAGCATTGGACTTTCTGGCTATAATCGGGCATTGCCCGAGGGGTCCGGACGTATCGTTCGAAATCTGAAACGAGTCATGATCCCTTTATTCAGCCTGGAAAGCGCTGGCCAGTCATATTAAAACCGAATGTCTACACTGATCCGATCTGTTACCGAAGAATTGCGTCGGCGAATCCTGAAAGGGACATTGCCTGCCGGCTCTCGTATAAAGGAAGTGGAGTTTTCAGCAGAACTCAAAGTCTCCAGAACGCCATTACGCCTGGCTTTGGGCGAACTGGAACGCCTGGGTTATGTAGAAAAATCAGGACGCCAGGGATTTCGCGTACGCGAGATCAATATGGACGAGGTGACAGAGGCGCTGGAGTTGCGCGGTGTTCTGGAAGGCTACGCTGCGCGACGTATTGCAGAAGCAGGGATTTCAAATAAGGATTTAACTGCGCTGGGCAAGCTCGTAGAGAATGGTCGCGAACTTATTTCATCCTGGACACTCGATACGCGACATCAGTTTGCTGAATCCTGGGCAGAAAACAATAAGCAGTTCCATGACGCGCTGATCATACTTGCAAACAATTCACATCTCGCTGAATCCATGCGGACTGTTTCACGAACCGTATTCGCGCGTGCAGGTAACTTAGGATCGATTGGGGACTATCCTGAAATCGAACTGGAGTTTTTCACCCGCGCCCAGGAAGATCATGAGGCAATTTTTGATGCCATCGAACTGCGTGAAGGCACGCGCGTGGAGGCACTCTGTCGTGAACACGCAAGGCGCAGCATTGCCAACAAACAGAAGTTAAGCCGACTTTCCGAGACAAACTAAATAAGGATCAAGATAAAGTCTAACAACATGTCCCATTCGGGTATTCACTTCTTGGCCCTGTTTACTAGTCCATGATTCCTCTACAGTATGAACTGTCAGCCGCAATCGCCCGTAGATTTGATTTCAGGCGCAGTATGCCGAACGTCATCGGCCGGCCATTTCATTCTCTTCACAGGATCACTTATGAATACCCTTCGCCTTTCGTACTGGACACTTTCTCCCGAAGCCTATCAGGGCTTTGCCGCTACGAAGAAAGCTCTGGAGAAAAGCACGCTCGGCAAAACCCTGATCGAGCTTGTGTGGTTGCGGATGTCGCAAATCAATGGCTGCGCCTTTTGCCTGGAAATGCATGCCAAGGCATTGCGTGCAGATGGTATTGCAGAAAAAAAGATCGATAGTCTTGCAGGATGGCTTGTGAGCCATCAGTTTGATGAGCGCGAACGCGCTGCACTGGCGTGGACGGAAGCGTTAACGCATGTAGACCGGACTCATGCGCCGGACCACGACTTCGAACCGCTGAAACAGCAATTCAGCGATGTCGAAATCGCAGACCTGACTTTTGCGATTGCCTTGATGAGCGCATTCAATCGCCTTGCTATCGGGATGAGGCAGTAACTGCCCAGGATGATTAAATAGTCGGGATCAAGCCGCCATCCACTCGTACTACACTGCCGGTCACATAAGCTGCGCGGGCGCTCGCAAGAAACGTCACGACATCCGCATATTCCTGAGGGTCGCCATAGCGGCCTAGCGGAATTGTGGCTGTGCTTTCATCTGCGATTTCCTTGACCGAACGATTCTCTCTTTTCGCCTTCTGTTCATCCAGAAACTTGATTCGTGGTGTCGCCACCCGGCCAGGCACAATGATATTACATGTGATGCCGTCTTTTCCAACTTCGCGCGCCAGGGTTTTTGACCAGCTCAGCAGGCTCGCGCGCAGAGTGTTTGACAATCCCAGATTGGGAATGGGAGAGACTGCACCAGACGATGAACTTGTTAAGATTCTGCCGAATTTGCGTGCGCGCATTTGCGGCAGCACCCTGTCTGTGATGGCGATGACCGACAGCACCATGCTCTGAAACTGCCTGGCCCACACATCCTGCGGCTGGGAAGCCACTGGCGTTGGCGGTGGACCACCCGTATTATTCACCAGAATATCCACAGGACCCAATTCCTTTTCAATGCGCGAAATATTATTATCCATCACGGTGGGGTCACCCAGATCCCATTTGATCACAACAGCCTTGGCACCCTCTTCACGCAACGCTTTTGCAATCTGCTCGGCTGCCTCATCATTGATGTCTGCAAGGGCGACATTAGCGCCTTCGCTGGCCAGCGTACGGGCGATTGCACTGCCCAGACCGCCTGCTGCGCCAAACACCAGCGCCGTTTTTCCTGACAGGTCCAAATTCATACTTTCTGCTCCTTCTAGATGCTAAATCAATTTTCCGGGGTTCATGATCTGGTTTGGATCCAGCGACTGCTTTACGCGCAACATCAAATCCAGTTCAACGTCTGACTTATAGTGTTTCAACTCGTCACGCCGAAGCTGACCAACACCGTGTTCTGCACTGATACTTCCTTCGACCTGATGCACCAGGTCGTGGACCAGGCGATTCAAACGCAATGTCGTTTCTTTCATGATTTCATATGTGGTGTCTGCAGGCATCAGTACATTGAAATGAAGATTGCCATCGCCGATATGCCCAAAGTAAATGATGCGACCACCACTTTCATCGCCCGAAATAGCTTTTTCTGCAGCATCGACAAAGTCAGACAGTTTCGATATTGGCAGTGCAATATCATGTTTGATTGCCTTGCCTGCCCGAACCTGGGCCTGTGATATGCCTTCGCGAATTTTCCAGAGATCCTGACGCTGCTTCAGATTTGCACCAATGATCGCATCCTGAATATCTCCCGATTCCAGCGCTGTTTCCAGAACAGATTCCAGCATTTGCACCAGACCCGCGTCGGTGATGTCCGCCAGCTCAATAAGCGCATGAAAAGCGTGTCGCCCTGTCAATGGACTCTGTACATCCGTCACGTGCTGCAATATCAGCTGCAATGACTCATCAGTCATCATCTCAAAGGCGCACAGCCGCTCTCCACAAGCGTCGCGGAATGCACCAAGTAGACGGACCAGCGATAGCAGGCTCTCTGCACCTACCCATGCTGTCGCTCTTGCGGCCGGACGTGGAAACAGCTTGAGAACCGCCGCTGTAATCACCCCCAATGTCCCTTCTGATCCGATAAACAGATCGCGCAGGTCATATCCGGTATTGTCCTTCCTTAGTGCCCGCATTCCATTCCAGATGCGGCCATCCGGAAGCACCACTTCGATTCCCAGTGTCAGATCACGGGTATTTCCGTAACGCAATACCGCCACACCGCCTGCATTGGTTGCAAGATTTCCGCCAATGGTGCAACTGCCCTCTGATCCCAGACTCAGCGGAAAATAGCGATTGGCATTTTCTGCAGCTTCCTGTACGTGAGCAAGAAGTACGCCGGCTTCCACAGTCATAGTATTGTTGAAGACATCCAGTTCGCGAATGGCATTCATGCGAGTCATGCTGAGCACTACCTGCGCGCCACTTGCATCCGGAGTCGCTCCGCCACTCATGCCGGTATTGCCGCCCTGCGCGACGACTGGCGTTCTGTATTTATGACAAATTCGCATGACCTCGGCCGTCTGTTGCGTGTTCGCCGGCCTGACCACTAGCTGACATTTGCCATGCCATTTGTTCAGCCAGTCCACCTCGTAAGGACTCTTATCCTCATCGTTCAACAACAGACCTTCTTCTCCAACTGCTGAAAGTAGCTGGCGAATCAAATCCTTCTTCTCTTCGAGATCTTTTTGTAACGTCATTGTGTTCACCATCCTAATTGCAATCGTCCAAGCGCCATTGCGACGGCTGATTGAGTGGGTTCTACGACAGGCACGCCGACAGCCTGCTCAACTGCGTCGCGATATGAAGCCATACCCGCACAACCCATGACCAGTACGTCCGCCTGGTGTTCATCACGCAAGCGCGTGGCCGACAATATCATCGCGGCTTTGGTCTCGGCTTCGTCAGATAAGGCAGCCACGGATCGATTAATAGGCACTTCGCCGGCCACTCTGGTCTGAATGCCCATCTCTCCCCATTTTCGGTAATGCCGGGCGATCGATCCCTGTGCCATGGCGATGACACCGACATGCTGCCCCAACGTTAACGCTGTGAGCATGGCGCATTCACTGATGCCATAACCTGGCACCCCCTGAATCTCCCGCAAGGCGTGCAGGCCAGGGTCACTGAAGCATGCGGTGATAAAGCAGGCTGCTTCTTCCTGAAAACGCTGCGCAAACTGAGAGACCAGCACGGCGGCAAAGTCGACATCCTGCTGTGTCGCAATCCCCGGCGGACCATCACTCAGCGTGACGCATTCAATAGGAAAGGCGTCACGGCGGCGTAACGGATCCAGAGCCTTGTCCATCGCCTGCGTCACGTGAACATTGCTGTTCGGGTTGATCACGTACACTTTTTTCATTGACATTCTCGATATCTAGGCAACAGTGGCCAGTTCAGCTTCCAGTCTTGCAATCAGTGCCCCCAGCTCTTCCTGATCTTTTGCATCCAGCAATGGACCTGGTCTGCGCACATAGGCAGACTTGATTGCGCCACGGCGACAAAGCGTTTCTTTACGCAGCGCCAGACCAATACCGTACTGAAATTCATGACGCAAAAGCGGCAGGTAAACATTGAACAGATCCTCTGCTTCCTGGGCCTTGCCTTCGTCAAACAGCTTGCAGACCTGAACCAGCATTTCAGGATAGGCAAAACCAGTCATTGCTCCATCGGCACCGCGGAGCATTTCCTGTGGCAAAAACAGACCACCGTTACCAACCAGAATACTGATACGACGAAGGCCCTCAGCCTGACTTTGTTCCCGTACTTGCGTCAGCTTGCGCATCCCCGGAAAATCTTCATGCTTGAGCATGACAATTTGAGGGAATTCTTTGATCAGTTGCAGAATGACACGTACCGACATGTGTACACCTGTTACCTGTGGGAAATCCTGGAGGCAGATAGGAATATCCTTGCCCAAAAGGTTCGCAACACTGGAAAAGTAGCCATGTACCTGCTCATCCAGCTTCAGATTAGAAATGGGCGCAACCATCACACCGGCAGCCCCAAGCGACATCGCTTCCTTGGACAGCTTTTCCAGCCGCAGATTCGATGCGCTGCTTACCCCAACCGTCACGGGCACACGGCCATTGACCCGCTTGAGAAACCGTGTCATGACAGTCGTGGTTTCCTCTTCACTCAATTTCGGGGCTTCTCCCATCATCCCCAGAATCGTCATCCCCGTCACGCCTTTTTCCAGATAAAACTCGGTCAGGCTGTCAATGCTTTCCACGTCGACTTCGCCGGTATCCGTGAATGGTGTCGCCGCAATAACAAACACACCTTTGGACGTTTCATTCATAAGTTGCTTGGTGGATCCCATAGTCCTCATTCCTTGTCAATAATAAGAGTCTTCAGTCATTCTTCGATCATTGCGATCGTCATTCAATTGCCAGAACAGCCGCAAATCGGTGTTACTGGTTTCGTTTGTTTTCCAGCCGGCCCAGCCATCTGGTCAAAGGCCACAGCAACGCCAGATACATCAATGCGGCAAGCATAATCGGCGACGGGTTGTACACAATGGATTGTGCGTCTCTGGCTGCTCTGAGCAATTCAGGCAAGGCAACCACACTTGCAATGGTTGTCAGCTTTACCACTTCAATACTGTTTCCAACCAGATCGGGCAACACATTGCGAACAGCCTGAGGAATCACGACGTAGATCAGCGCTCTGGAGCGTGAAAGTCCGGTAGAGCGTGCCGCTTCCATCTGACCTTTGGAAACCCCTTCCAGGCCGGCGCGAAACACCTCTGCAAAGTAGCTCGCGTTATTAAGTCCAAATGCAATGATTACAGCGGTGAGCTTGTTCAGTTCTATACCCAGAAACGGCCAGCCGAAATAGACCAGTATGAGCAGAACCAGCGGTGGAAAGGCGCGGAAAAAATCGATATAAATCACAATTGGCCAGTACACGAGTCGATTGCGCGTCTGGGTCATTCCCACCGCCAGTAGCAAACCGGCCAGCGCACCTACGGGAATCACAATCGCCGAAAGCCAGATCGTCGTCCACAATCCACTCAGCAGATAGGGGAAAACCTCTTTGTAAACTTCCAGATTGAAAAAACCTTGAATAAATCCTTCCATTGTTTTTCCTTATCCCTGAACCCAGCGTTGTTCCAGCCATCTGGAAAATATGACAAATGGAAGAAATATTGCGACATAGGCAATGGCAGCCATCATTAGCGGTGTGGGGTTGCCTGAATAACTGCTTGCACCCTGGGCGTTGTTGAGAATCTCGTTCAAAGCGACCACGGAACCCAATGCCGTATTTTTGGTAATGGAAATGATGCGATTGGTCAGCGTGGGGATGGCTCGCCGTATTCCTTGCGGCACAATCACATAGCGCATCGCGCTTGCCCACGTCATGCCTGTTGATCTGGCCGCTTCCATCTGACCCTTTGGAAGCGATGTGATGCCCGCCCACACGCTTTCTTCCGCATAGGCGGCCAGCACCAACGACAGGGATAGCCAGGTCACGGTAAATGCAGACAGGGGAACGCCCACTTCAGACAGTCCGAAATACAGAATGATCAATAGCGCCAGCGGCGGCAAAGATCGCATGATGTCTGCGAAAGCAACGATCAGCAGCGAAAGCGGGCGACATTTCAGCGTACGGATAATGGCCAGCATGATTCCCAGCACTGTGCCAGTTATCACAACCGCAAACCCGACTATCAGTGTGATCCATGCGCCTTTCAGGATGACCGGAAAATATTCCCGTGCGACATCCCCATTGAAAAACGTAAAGAAAAAACCATTCATCGCGTCCATTAGTGAGCCATCCTGTTCGCATAACGTGCCAGGAAATTCTGGGTACGGACTTCGCGAGGCCGTTCAAACACCTCTGATGCCGTTCCGCTTTCCACGACTCTTCCTTCATCCATGAAGACAACCTGATCGGCGGCCGCATGAGCGAAAGCCATTTCGTGTGTAACAACCACCATGGTCATCCCGCGTTCGCGCAAATCACGCATGACATTCAAGACGTCATCAACCAATTCCGGATCCAGCGCACTGGTGGGTTCATCGAAAAGGATAATTTTGGGTTTGAGGGCAATGGCGCGGGCGATACCCACCCGCTGCTGCTGGCCACCCGAGAGTTGGCCGGGTTTTGACATTGCTTTTTCTTTCAGGCCGACCTGTTCAAGTGCCTCCAGCGCAAGCTCGTTCGCCTGCTGTTTGCTTTTCCCCTGTACCTTCGACAGCGCAAGCGCAACATTGCCCAATGCCGTCATATGCGGGTAAAGATTGAACTGCTGAAACACCATGCCGATATCCTGGCGCATGCGGTTAATATCGGTTGTCGTGTCCATCACGTCATGGGATGCCGCAATGATTTTTCCTGAAGTTGGCGTCTCCAGCAGATTGCAGCAACGCAACATTGTGCTTTTGCCGGAGCCCGACGGGCCGATTACACAAACCAGTTCGCCTTTGCGAACATTCAGGTTAACGCCACGTAAAACTTCAGTATTGCCATACTGCTTGCGTAAATCGGAAATCTGGAGAATCATTGCATTCGCATCCATTGTCGTCGGCCTTTCGTTATCTGGTCTCAATATATGACAGCCGTTATGAGCAGCTCGGTGTCACAGGCGTAGGATCGTAGCCCTCGGTATCAGGAACACCGGTACCAGGCACAACCTTGACGGCAGAATTGCTGGCCTCGGGCTCGAAGTTGAACCATTTTTTTGCGAGTGCAGCAACGGTTCCGTCCTTCTTCATACACTTGAGCACATTTGAAATTTTGTCGCGACCTTCCTTGTCATCTTTGCGAAAAGCCAGCGCCCAGACAAGACCTGTCTTGATCGTATAGCTGGTTTTCAGATTGGGTTTCTTGAGGGCAGTCCAGGCGACGACAGTTGTGCCGGCAAGGTTGTAGTCTGCACGGCCCGCCTGCAATGCCTGAACGGCATCGGCGTTGCTGCTGTAGACGTCATAAGTAAAGCCGTATTCTTTCGCGTGATCCCGGGCCCATTCTTCATAATTGGAACCTTTATTGACTGCGAGTTTCTTGCCCTTCAGCTGCTCAAGATTTTCGACTGGCGGCGATTTGGCGCTACCCAGAAACGTATAGTCAGTATCCAGATATCCTTCGGTGAACAGCAGCGACTTGGCGCGCTCTGGCGTAACTGTCACTGGCGCAATCAGAAAATCATAGCGTTTACTGTTCAAACCCGGCACCAGACCAGAGAATTCAGCAGGTTCAATTGTGATTTCCCGGCCCATGCGCTTGGCGATTTCCTTGCCCAGGTCAACATTGAATCCCTGTACACCGCCACCGAGTTTTGGCATGGCATGCGGTGCAAATGTCGCATCCACGGCAGTGCGCAGCGGCTTGTCGTCTGCATGGGCCACGTTCATGACGCCCCCCAATATCGCCAGATTGACAACACTGGCACGTAAAATCGTCTTCAATTTTTCCATCTATTTCTCCTGTACGGAATCACTACGAGGGCGCCAGCGGTGTCTGGCGAAGATTGGTTTTACTTACTGAACATGCCAAGCCCGGTCTGCTGGCGAAAAAGATTTCTGCCCGGTGTTGCACCGGTTCGTTGTACTACCGGAGTCGGGCGCTCGCGGGAAATAAACTTTCCGCTGCCGCGTTCTGCCTGTAGCGCACCGTCTTTGACGACACAACGGCCCCTGCTGAATACCTGAACAGGCCATCCTGTCAGCTGCCGACCTTCATAAGGTGTATAACCGACGTTGTCATGAAGCTGGCTGGCGGTTACCGTTCTGCGGGACGTCGGATCCCAAAGTGCAAGATCCGCATCCAGTCCGATCTGAACACTTCCCTTTTTTGTGGTCATGCCATACATGTGCGCATGATTGGTGGAAGTCAGCGCCACGAACTCCTCGATGCTGATTCGTCCAGTCATCACACCTTCCGAGAAAAGCAGCGGCAATCTCAGTTCAATTCCCGGCACACCATTGGCCATTTCCTTGAATTTCGTCTGATCACCTTTGGGGAGTTTTCCTGACTCATCAAATCGATAGGGTGCATGATCGGAGGAATAAACGGCCAGTGTGCCGTCCTTGAAGCCCTGCCAGACCGATTCCTGGGATCTCGCATCCCCTGGCGGCGGGCTGCAGCAGAATTTGGCCCCTTCCATTGCCTCCCGATCACTGTCTTTGGCTTCCAGAAACAAATATTGCGGGCAGCTTTCAGCATGAACCGCTGCACCCAGATTCCTCGCTTGTCGAATGATGTCCACGGTTTCGGTTCCCGCCACGTGCACGATCAGTACCGGTACATCAATCAGGCGCGATAGCGCGATGGCTCGATATGTAGCTTCGGATTCGGCCAGAACATCATGTGCAACGGCATGAAATTTGGGCGCGTAATGGCCGCGTTCGAGCAATCGTCTTGCCACCCAGCGAATCATGTCGTGATTTTCAGCGTGCAGCATGACCATCGCACCATGCTCTCCTGCCGTAGCAAGCACGTCGAGCAATTGATAGTCGTCCAGCTTGAGCGCGTCATATGTCATATAGACTTTCAGCGACGTAATGCCGTTTGCAATAACAGAAGGCAGGTCCTGACTTAGCGTCTGCTCGTCGGGATTGGTCAGTATCAAATGGAAGCCATAATCGATGACGGCTTTTTCACTGGCACGCGCCGCATAATCAGCAATCACATCCGGTACGCGATCATTCCGATGCTGAGCCGCGAAAGACAGAATCGATGTGGTGCCACCAAACGCGGCTGACACAGTTCCCGAGTAAAAGTCATCTGCGCACATAACGCCCATGCCAGACAATTGTTCAATATGGGTATGACTGTCGATCCCTCCTGGCAACACCCATAATCCTTCAGCGTTGACATCTTCACGCCCGGCAGGAAGATTGGGTTCAATTGCTGCGATGACACCATCGCGCACACCGATATCGGCAAAGAATGTTCCGTCTGCATTGCTGATTCTTCCATTGCGGATTGTTAGATCAAAATCTGCTATTGCATCTGGCATTGAAGCGCTGCTGTCTGGCATTACGTCGAACTCCATCTGGCTTGTATGGGACATATTATGGCCAGCAAGCTGACGAATTCCTATTGACATTTCACTCGTAATACTTAACATAGCGTTAATTGATAAAGCTGCACGACAGCATAGCCATTCGGGAAAACCCTTTGTTTCCCTTAGTTGGTGCGGTACCTGCACCGACATGATGCTTTCTGCACCGCAACAGAGATTAACGTTATGTTCTACTTACCGCCTGCACTACAGGACAGCACCCTATGGAATTGAATTTGCGACAGATTGAAGTTTTTCGGGCAGTCATGATTACGGGATCCATCCGTGGCGCATCGGAACTGCTGTTTGTATCGCAGCCGGCAATCAGTCGAATGCTTTCGCATCTGGAGATTCGCATTGGGTTTCCGCTGTTTGAACGTATACGCGGCAGATTGCACGCAACACTCGAGGCGAAAAAGCTGTTTCATCAGGTGGAGAATGTGTACGAGGGTGTACAGCGAGTCAATGAGATGGCACGGGAACTGCGCGAGAACCAGGAAGGAATCCTGAATCTTATCGCCACGCCCAGCCTGGGACAGATGCTGATTCCATCCGTGATTACGGAATACAGAAAGCATCATGAGAATGTCAAACTGACGTTCCGATATCTGACGCATTTGCCGTTGATTGAGCGTCTTTTGAAGAGGCAGGCAGATCTTGCCATTTCCATTTTACCGATGTCACATCCCAATCTCGAGCAGGAAAAAATCGGTGAAGCTGATTTGGTCTGCATTCTTCCTTACAATCACCCGCTATCGAGCCGCGCCACACTGAAGATCACGGATCTGCTACCCTTTCCTTTTATTTCCTATGACAGGGAATCATCCTTTGGACAGATGGTTCAGCAGCTGTTTCAGCAACACGATCTGATCGTCAAACCGGTTGTTGAAGTGGGATCTCCTCAAAACGCCTGTGCACTCGTACAGGCAGGCGCCGGCATCTCGCTGGTAGATCAGTTCTCTGCAAGAAGCTGGTCGGCCAGCAGATTCGTGACACGGCCCATCGAGAACTCGCCAAAACTTACCGCCTATCTGGTCAGAATTGCTGATGAGCCAATATCACATTTGTCACAATCGTTCATTGATATCCTGAAGACTTTCATGACAGTCGAGGGATATGCGGATTGAGGTTTGTACACGTCTATATCAAATAATTGAAAGCACTCACTCTTCCAGTTTGATTCCAGTTCTCTTGCCGATGTCGCGATACTTCATATATTCGTCTCGATGGAAATTTTTAAATTGCTCAACTGTCATCGGACTGCGTCTGATACCGAGTTTTCTGAACTGAGCATCGACGTCCGGCTCCTGGAGAATCTGCGCAAGTTCCTTGTGCAGTAAATCGATAACAGCTGCAGGTGTATTGGCTGGAGCAAATATCCCATACCAGTTGGTGATGTCAAAAGACTTATATCCAAGCTCTGTCATCGTGGGCACGTCGGGAAAATCAGGATCCCGTTTCTGCCCTGTCACTGCCAGTGCGCGCATACGACCCGATTGAATATAAGGCGTGACCGAAGCGACGACATCGAAATTCAAATCAATACGACCAGCCAGCAGATCCACCGTCGCGGGACTGCTTCCCCGATATGGAATATGAAGCATTTTCGCGCCACTTTCGCTACGCAGCATTTCTCCAGCGAGGTGATTGGTACTGCCTACACCAGGAGAGGCAAAAGACAGGCCATCGGGTCTGGACTTGGCCAGTGCAATTAATTCCGAGACGGTTTTGGCAGGCGTTTTCGAGTTAATGACCAATACATTCGGCGAGTAACCAATATAGGCGACCGGAGAAAAATCTTTCAGCACATCGTATGGCGGTTTAACGGTCAATGCTGGCGCAATCGCCTGCGAATTGACATGACCCATCAGCAATGTATAGCCATCGGGCGGTGAAGTTGCCACAGCTTTCGCTGCGATCATTCCGGTAGCGCCACTTTTATTTTCTACGACGAACGGCTGCCCCAGGGACTGCGATAGCTTCTGCGCAAGCAAACGCGCAACAAGATCGGTACCCCCTCCAGGCGCGAACCCCACCTCAAGCCTGACGGTTTTAACTGGATATGAGTTCGCAGCAGAGACTTGCGTTGAGACGACCCCCATCGACACTCCCAGAACAACCGCGCTAAATAAAGAATATTTCATTTGTCTCCTGCTCCTATATTATTTATATCCGAATCCGTAAAGTCGGGCCGGGTTATCAACCAGAATTCGATCACGTATGTGATCATCCGGAATCCATTGAGCAAACTGATCTGCAAACGCTGCGTCGGCTTGCATTTTTTCGCGAGCACTGGCGTGAGGCCAGTCCGTACCCCACAAAAGCCTATCCGGTGCAATGTCTGTCAAGGCAAATGCAAAGGGCGCAACGTCGGAATAATGAGGAAATTGGTCAGAGACAAAGTAAGGCGCCGACAGTTTGACCCACGCGTTTGCATGCCGTAAAAAACGACACAATGCCTTAAAGCCCTCAGAATCAGGACCAGCGGCAGTGCGAATCCGCCCAAAATGATCCGCCACCACAGGGACGGGCAATGAGACCAGTATGTCGGCAAGCTCCGGATTCCTGTGAAAGTCCACATAAAACTGTAAATGCCAATCCAGCTCCCGTATGCGCTCGGCCAATTCCTGAGCATGCGTAATAGAAAGCCCTTTCGTTGCTGACGCCATATTAATGCGAATACCCCTAAACCCCAATCCATGCAAGCGCTCCAGCTCCTGGTCTGAAACATGAGGTGAAACGACCGCGACCGCACGCAATTCAATATTCCTGCGCAATTGAAGTACATGTTCAATGGCAGAATTATCTGTTCCATACACACTGGGCTGCACCAGAACTGCGCGCTCGCAGCCAATACTTTCAAGCATGGCGCGATAATTGTCCCAGGGCGTCAGTTGCGGAACAAAATGCGTTTTCTCAAGCAAAGGGTAGCGATCCTGCGGGCCAAAGACATGTGCGTGACAGTCGGTGGCTCCCGGCGGCATGGGGTGCGCCGGCGCGCGGCCGGGTTTGACCGGCGCAGGAATATCCGGTTCTCTCATCATCAGTCCTTAGGCTGTCGCGCTTCGACTGTTGCAGCTTCGATTGCATAATGCTCGTTCAGGTCAATCAGATCTTCGATCTCCTGACGCGATGCCACCCAGTCCTGCTGAGAAATGCCTTTGAATTCACCGGTTTCACGCAATTCCGTCAGTAATTTTTTCTGATAATGAAAATTGCTGCAGATCACAACCTGGGCTTCAATACATGCCACATAGCCCATCTCCTGGAGTTCCTTGCGGCTGTATATTGGTCGCCCGTCCCGGTTACCACGACTCTGAACATACACAAGCGGCAGCTTGCATTTCTGCGGCGCTTCCTCTGCATCCTTTTGATTGCGCGGAAACAGCAATCCAAGATCGGCACCCACGTCGGCTGCGCGATTGACTCGCATCACCGCTTCGTCCAGACCCATCGCCCTTGCCGTATCGGAACGCGCGATGATGACAAAATCGGGATCGGCTGCATCACGCGCCCTCACCGCATAGTCAATCTTCTCTACAAACTCCTCAACCGGTATGCCGTGTACCACATACGTGTGATAGTGAGCGCGCTTTGGATAAAGTGCATCTTCAATATGAACGCCGGCAATGCCCGCGCGGATAAACTCCCGCACGGTCCGCATGGTATGCAGCGGTTCACCAAACCCGGCTCCTGCATCCACCACCAGAGGGATTGTCAGCTTGCTGGCGATGTCCTCTGCCAGTCGGACCTGCTCGGTCATTGTCAGTTGCGGTTCAGTCACGGTTGAGGCGCCACCAGTGACATAACCACCGACATAAGTGGCTTCGTAACCCAGTGACTGGACCAGCCGTCCTGTCAGCGCGTCATAAACGGCCGGCATGTGAAGAAAAGTCTTGCTGCGCAGGAGTTCACGTAGGCGCGTGGATTGTCGTTGTTGCATGGAATGATTCCTTTCTGATTGGTTGAACACAGCAAAATTCTGCGCCTGTATCCCCATTCTGTATAGTGATTTATAATCATTGTTCCATTACTTTTGGATATGCCATGTCCATCCCCAATACGCATCTGCTTGCTCGCCTGCGTTTTCGTCATCTCCAGCTTATTTCCGAGGTCGAACGCACCGGTAGTCTCACCCGCGCTGCTGACGCACTGAGTCTGACCCAGCCGGCTCTAAGTAAAGCGCTCAAGGAAATTGAAGACATTCTGGGATTCGAAATCTACCATCGCGGGGCGAGAGGTCTGCAGAAGACGCCGCAGGGACTTGTACTTGCGCAAGGAATAAATGTGTTACTGCAGCAATTGCAGCACATTCATGAAGAAGCCGGTGCTGCAGACACTGACCCTGATATTGCAGGAATTCTGCGACTTGGCAGCTCTGCATTCATTGCTGTGGGGCTGCTTCCGCCCATTATTGCGCGCCTCACGAGCCAGACGCCGCAGATATCTGTACGAATCAGTGAAGACAATGTGCCAAGACTTTTCGAAAAGATCATTGCAGGTGAGCTGGACGCACTGATCTGCCTCTACAACTCAGACGTCATGACATCCAAGGGGGCAAGCGATATGAGATTTGAAAAGCTGGCAGAAGAACCTTACGTCGTCATAGCTCCAGCGGGTCATCGCCTTGGAAAACAGCGCCAGGTAACGTGGCAATCGCTCGCGGAGGAATCATGGATACTGACGAGAAAGCCGTCATTTGCCCGAATTCTGGTAGAAGATCGCTTTCGACAGCATGGCGTCATGATGCCCATGCCCATCTGCGAAACGGAAGGTCCGGTGACAGCTGCAAAACTCGTTGCCAGTGGGGTAGGAATCAGCAGCGTTCCTGAGTCAACCGCCCGCGAGCATCTCAAGAGCAAGACTGTCAGTTTGCTACGCTTACAGACACCGCACCCAACCGCAACGCTCGGACTCGTTTATCGAATGACAGATGCAATGCATCCAAGAATCGCCTCACTCAGAAGCGCGCTGGAGCTGAAATAGACGTAAATATCTTGCCAGGCAACAACTATGCCGAGAAAAACGCCTGCATTTCCGTTGCCACGAGTTCCGGGACTTCTTCGGCCAGATAATGCCCACAGTCAACATCATGTCCAGTGACTTCATTGTCGCTGGCGGCCTGCCACAGACGTAGCACATCGAAACAGCGTCCGACCGCACCATGGCGTCCCCACAATACGTGCAGGGGCATGGTCAAATGATTTCCTTCGGCCCTGTCAAGACGGTCATGATCAAGGTCGATGCCTGCAGAGGCGCGATAGTCATTGCACACGGCAGCCACTGTGCCTGGCAGTCCATAACACCGCTCATACTCAGCGAGTGCTTGCGGATTGAAGATACCCAGTCCGGCATGCCGACGTCCCATATAGCTGCGAATAAATTCGGTGGTATTTGAGCTGATCATCAATTCGGGCAAAGGCGCCGGCTGTATGAACAGAAACCAATGCCAGTATGCCGTCGCAAACTCGCGCGTTGTTCCTTCATACATATCCAGTGTTGGCGCAATGTCCAGCAGAAACAGCCGGCGGATTCGCTCCGGATGATCAAGCGCCGCGCGGTGTGCCACCCGGGCGCCTCTGTCATGAGCGCCCACAAAGAAGGTGTCATGGCCAAGAGCCGTCATCAGCGAAACGACGTCCTGCGCCATTACGCGCTTTGAATAGGCGATATAGTCTGTTCCTCCTTCGGGTTTTGAAGAGTCACCGTAACCGCGCAGATCTGGTATTACAACTGTGTAGTTCTGCGCAAGAACAGGAGCAACCATATGCCACATGACATGCGTTTGCGGATGACCATGCAGCAATAGCAGTGCCGGACCGGTTCCGCCCACACGATAATTGATTGTCACTTCGTCACTGACAGTAAACTGCTTCTGTTCAAAGCCTTCAAACATATCTTTACTCCGGTTACCCACTCATTTGGATTGATGGTGTTGTCTCGCTACTCCCCCACGGGGGCATCTGAATGATTTTATCGATATCCACGGCCCAGCCTGCCAGCGCTCTGCGTCGGAATAGCTTATGGTATGTCAATCCGCCCATTGTCAGCTTTCCAGCCGATATTCTCCAGCCATGGATTCGCTTTCACCCAGTCCGCTGAAAACGCACGTATCCTGTCGACCGATTTCAGCGTGCTTGCAATCATGTCCAGCCCTTCTAGAAAAGCGTTCTGGTATCGCGGCGCCAATTGAAACGGTACAGTTTCGTCGCCTGCCGTGATGGTGAGCGTTTCAATATCCAGCGCGAAGCTCGTGCCGGGTGAGGCGCTTGCGATCTGCATTAATCGATCTGCAACGTCTTCAGTGACCTGGCAAACCAACAGACGGTTATTTATTGCATTTGAATAGAAAATTTCGCCAAAACTGGGCGCAATGACAGCCTGAATGCCGAACTGCAGGAGGCCCCAGACCGCATGTTCCCGACTCGAACCACATCCGAAATTCGCTGCGCCAAGAATGATAGCCGCATTGGCATATCCTGCCTGATTCAGCACGAAGTCTGGACGCGGATTGCCCGTCTCATCAAACCGTAAATCATACAAGAGCCCTTTGTCCAATCCTTTCTTGTCTATGCCTTTCAGAAATTGCTTGGGCATAATCTGGTCTGTATCCAGATTGGTAATAGGCAAAGGCGCCGCAATACCTTCGATTTTACGCATTAACTGCATATCTGCTCCGTTCAGTATTCAAGGTTCGAACATCGACGATTTTCCCTTCAAGTGCAGCTGCTGCTGCCATGATGGGACTCATTAAATGGGTTCTCCCCGCTCTACCCTGGCGGCCTTCGAAGTTCCGGTTTGTCGTCGACGCGCAGCGTTCACCTGGTCGCAGCACATCATCATTCATGGCCAGGCACATGGAACAGCCTGGCTGGCGCCATTCGAAACCCGCGTCTTTCAGTATTTCAGCGATGCCTTCCGCTTCCGCCTGCAGACGAACTGATCCGGAACCTGGCACAACCATCGCGCGCACGCTGGCAGCGACGTGTTTGCCGCGAACCAATTGCGCAACATGACGCAAGTCTTCGATTCTCGCATTGGTACAGGAGCCGATAAAGACACGGTCAACGGGTACGCCGATCAATGAGATGCCCGGTACAAGCCCCATATACTCATAGGCTCGCTGCGCAGCCGACTGCCGGTTGGCACCGCCAATGGAGTCCGGTAACGGCGTTTGCTGTGTGACGCCAACGGTCTGATCCGGACTTGTTCCCCAAGTCACCTGAGGCTCAACCGCGCTTGCGTCAAAATATAGATCCTGCTCAAACACGGCATCGTCATCGCTGTACAGCGATTGCCAGGCACGAACGGCGGAATCACGAATGGAATCGTCAATATCACAGGCGCGATCCAGCACGTAATCCAGCGTTTTGCTGTCTGGCGCAATAAGCGCTGCACGTGCGCCGGCTTCCACCGCCATATTGCACAAAGTCATTCGTGCTTCGATGGATAGCGACCGGATTGCCTCTCCGCAAAACTCGACCGCGTAACCGCGAGCGCCCTGGGCGCCGATTTCACCAATCACATGCAGTATCAAATCCTTGGCTGACGTACCATAGGGCAATTTGCCCGACACGCATATGCGCATTTCATTTGCCACGCGGTAGACCAGCGTCTGCGTTGCCAGAATATGTTCGATCTCTGATGTACCAATACCAAAGCCCAGGGCACCCAGCGCACCATAGGTGGTCGTATGACTATCTCCACAGAGAACCACCATGCCGGGCCGTATCATGCCGAGTTCGGGCGCAATAATATGTTCAATTCCCTGCAGCGAGTCATTTGTGTCGTACAGGGTGATTCCGTGTCTCTCACAATTTCGTCGAAGATTGGAAGCCTGAAGTGCTGATGCCGGATCCTGAATCACACGATGTGCCACCGGATGGGTGGGAATAATATGATCGACAACGGCAACCTGCGCCCCCGGCACCGCCACGGGTCGCTGCGCGGCATCCAGCCCGGCAAATGCCTGAGGACTGGTGTACTCATTCATCAGATGCAGATCGACATAGAGAAGAATATTCTGCTCGTCCAGGATCTCGACCGTATGGCTATCGACCTGCTTTCGATATAAAGAGCGTGGCTGCGTCATTTCTTTCATTTGTGATTCCCCACAAAAACAATAGCTGTAGTCTACGCTCTATCGGTGATATTATTAATCCAATAAAAATTGGATAATTACTTCCTGGAAGTTGATAATTAAATGGCCAAGTTCAGTGACCTGGAACTCTTCAACAGTATCGTGCGCAGCAACAGTCTTGTGGGTGCCGGCCGGGAGCTGGGTATTACGGGCGCAGCAGTAAGCAAGCGCCTGATGGCGCTGGAAGCCCGCCTGGGTGTGCGCCTGATTCAACGAACCACCCGCACACTCAGAATTACACCAGAAGGCGAGCGCTACGTGCAGGAAGGCAAGCGGCTGCTTTCGGAGCTGGATGAGCTGGAACAGACTTTACGCGGCGCGACCGCCCGCCCTGCGGGACTGCTGCGCGTCAATGCCAGCCTGGGATTTGGTCGCGCTTTTGTGTCAACTATTCTGGGAGAGTTCGCCGCGCTTTACCCAGAACTCGAAGTGCAGCTACATCTGAGCGACCGACCCCTGAATCTTGTGGATGCGGGGTTTGACATCGGCATCTGGGTCGGGCAGTTGCCGGACGTCCGCATGCATGCCCGCAAATTGCGCAATAACCGGCGCGTGATATGCGCGACACCAGCTTATCTGAAAAAGCATGGCGTACCGGGCAGCATCAGTGATCTGTCCAGACACTCGGTGATTGTTCTTCATGAAAACGAGCAGACCTTCGGTATCTGGCAATTACACAATGACACTCGTCATGAAACCCTGAAAGTACGCGCAAGAATGAGCACCAACGACGGCGAAATAGCACTTTCCTGGGCACTTTCCGGATACGGCCTGATATTACGTTCGCAATGGAGCGTACAGAAGCTGATCAACGAGGGCAAACTCTGTCGGGTCCTATCCGACTGGTACGAGCCTGCAGACGTGTATGCGGTCTATCCGACACAGGATCAGCTCTCAGCAAAGACACGGGCGTTTATCGACTTTATCGCACAGCATCCTCTGACTGCTGCAGAGTAGCCCGCCCACGCGCTTTACTCTTCGGTTGTATCGCCGCCGCCTTCAGATAATATTCCACCCACCTTTGATTCCACCCGCCCTGCTTCTTCCATGCAGACAAAACGCTGCGATTGTCTCTGCATCATATTTCACTTGTATTGTTATCAGTACATGTATATTATTTAAGCCATTATTCTTACCTATAACAATACAGGAGACCTGACATGCCCTTCCCTTATCTACGTACCGGTCTGCTTGTCCTGGGGCTTGCCTGCAATGTCGGTTTGCCGGCGCATGCCGCAAGCGATAAACCACCACTGAAACTGGTTGTTGGCGCAACGCCGGGCGGAACAACCGATAGAGTGGCACGCGGGATCGCCCAGGAGATGAGCGGTATTCTCAAACAGACCGTGATTGTTGAAAACCGGCCTGGCGCAGGAGGCAATATTGCCGCTGACGCGGTTGCACGTGCCCCGAAAGACGGTAATACCCTACTCGTGAGCTATACCAGTTTCACGGTGAACGCATCGCTGTACAAGAATCTGCCTTTTGATCCCGAAAAGGATTTCACGCCCATCACCATGCTGGCAGAAGTGCCCAGCGTACTGATTGCGCGCAAGAATTTCCCTGCCAGGGATATTGCCGGACTTATCGATCTTGCCAAAAAAGAGCCGGGCAAAATTTCATTTGCCATCGGTGGCATGGGTTCCTCTTTGCACATGGCAACGGCGAGTTTCGAGATGGGTGCGGGTATCAAGGGACTGACCGTACCCTACAAGGGAACCGCGCCCGCCTTGCAGGATGTGGTCGGCGAACAGGTCGATCTGATGTTTGCAAGCGCCGTCAACGTCCTGCCTCTTGCGGGTGGCGGCCGAATCCAGATTCTGGGTGTGACCAGTCCGGAACCCATGAAACAGTTCCCGAGTGCGCCACCTATTGGCAACACCGTCAAAGGGTTTTCATCCAAAGCCTGGTTCGGTCTTTTCGGTCCGGCGGGAATGGATCCTGATCGACTGGCTCAACTGAACAAAGCGGCAGTGGAAGGCGCCAAACACGAAAATTTCATCAAACTGTTTGAACCTGAAGGAGGCACGGTGGTCACAAACACTCCCGAGGAATTCTCCCGGTTCGTGTCCGAAGACATCAAACGCTACGCCGACGTCGTAAAATTCACCGGAGTGACTGCTGACTGACCGGAAAAATGATTGATAACCCAACGCCTCGCTATTACCGAATTTATCGCCTCCTGAAACATGCGATAGAGAATGGCCAATATGATCATCATGCGGCGTTGCCTGGAGAAAACCAGCTGGCGGAGAAATATCAGGTTTCTCGCCTGACGATCCGCCGCTCGCTGGATTTATTGCAAAACGAAGGTCTGGTCGAAAGGCGCCAGGGTGCGGGCACGTTTCCGGTGGCGCGCAATGTGGCCACCAGCCCGATATCCGCAGATATCAACAAACTTGTCGATCATCTCAATAAAATGGGCAGCGGCACTCAGGTCCGGGTTCTCAGTTTCGAATACGAGACCGCAAACCAGTTGGCCCTGCATCAGCTTGAACTGCCCGCGACGAGCAAGGTACAGAAAGCCATTCGCGTGCGCTATCACAATAACAAGCCTTTCTCCTATCTTGTAACCTACGTCCCCGAGGATATCGGACGACGCTATACGCACGAAGATATGACGAGCCAGCCATTGCAGTCGTTACTGAAAGGGCTGGGGATTCGCCTGGGTTCTGCAGATCAGGCGTTCACAGCAACGGCAGCGGATGCCCACCATGCTGAAGCGCTTGGTGTCGCCATTTCAACGCCCCTGCTCTGCATCAAACGATTGACGCGCGATACAAGAGGTCGACCGGTAGAATATCTGATCGCTGTTTATAACCCTGAACATTTTGAATATCGAATGGAACTGTCGAACAAGCGTTCCAACGGCGTGGACGGGTGGATTCTGAACGACACAAAATAACAGCAATGCTTACTGTCAATCGTAACGCGCTGCCAGCTCCATCAATGCCGGCGTTTCGATAAGGTCATTGAGTTGATCAAAATTGAGCATCCTGTCTTTGAATCCGGCAGTTGTTCCCTCGCGTTGCAGCGTGCCGTAGAATTGTTCAAGCATATGAGCAACAGCGCGGGCAGCCGCGCCTGGGAAAATAACAAAACTGAAACCGATACGCCGCAGCTCATCAACTGAATGCACAGGTGTCATTCCACCTTCAACCATATTGGCCAAAAGAGGCGCACGTCCTTCAAACCGCTCGCAGGCACTGTTCATCTGTTCATCAGTCCTGAGCGCTTCAATGAAAAGCACGTCAGCTCCTGCTGCGAGATAGGCGTCGGCACGTTCCAGCGCCGCGTCCAGGCCTTCGACGGCGACTGCATCCGTTCTGGCAAGAATGAGCGTGTCTTCATTATGCCTTGCATCCACCGCAGCCTTGATTTTCCCGCACATCTCGGCCACCGGTACAACAGACTTTCCAGCCAGATGACCACAGCGCTTTGGAAAGGTCTGGTCTTCGAGCTGTATCATTGAAGCGCCTGCCTTTTCGAAGCCACGGATGGTGCGCATGACGTTCAGGGCGTTGCCAAATCCCGTATCCCCATCAACGACAATGGGTATGCTGACCCGTTCGGCAATGCGGGACAGGGTCTGCTCTACTTCCGAATATGTCGTTAAGCCCACATCAGATCGACCGAGTCGCGTGTAGGCAATGGATGCCCCTGACAGATAAATGGCTTCAAAGCCCGCCCGCTCGGCAATCAACGCGGAAAACGCATCATAAACGCCAGGGACAAGCAGGCAGGAAGAGGACTGTATATGCTGCGGTAAAGATTTCATTTGTGTTTACTTTGGCGTTACGTTCTGTTGAGACCTGCAGATATCAGGTTTAGGTTACGAGGTTGTGGCGAGCTTTTTCTGAAGCTGCGCCAGCAGTCCTCCGGCCTGAGCCATTTCTACCAGGAACGAAGGAATTTTCTGAAAGTTCAGCGTTCTTGAAAGCGTGCTCACATCGGAATCATCATTTTCGAACACCCGCAGTTGCGCGGCATCGGTGTCGATTTCAATGTGTGCACCCTCCGGGATTGACTCTGCTTCGGGACAAACTATGGCGAGCAGACCCAGGTTGAACGCATTGCGGAAATACAGTCCGCTGAATGATGGCGCAATCACGGCTGCAATACCAAGCTGAACCAGTACTCCTACGGCCTGCTCTCGTGACGATCCAATGCCGAATCCGTGACCGGCCACAATAACATCACCTTTACCCATTTTTGCAGCCAGACCAGGATAACGCCCCTCCAGGGTATGCGTTGCCAGCTCAGGCAGATCCAGTTTCATATAGGCGCCCGGCGCCAGCGCATCCGTGTCCACTTTTTCGCCTACTCGCCAAACACGATGTCTGCTCATTGTCCGGCCTCCGCAAGCAATATCCGTGGATCAGAAATCTTTCCGGTTACTGCAGCAGCAGCGACGGTATATGGTGAGGCAAGATAAACCTGAGTTTCAGCCGATCCCATTCGGGCCCGGAAATTGCGGGCGGTGCTGGCAATCACATTCGATGCCCCTTTAAGCGCATTGCCATAACCGGAACAGGCCCCACAGGATGTTGCAAACACTTCGGCACCGGCATCAAGCAGAATATCCATGACACCTTCGTTCTGCGCCTGCTGCTGATCCTGCACGCTGGCCGGTGCTACCATCAGACGAACACCTGCTGCTATGCGCTGCCCCTTGAGTACCTTAGCGGCTGCCCGCAAATCATCGAGTTTTGCTCCCGTACAGGCGCCAATATAAGCAATCTGCATCGGTGTACCTTGCAATTCATCTGCAGTGTGAACATTTTCCGGGCTATGCGGTGCCGCTACCATAGGCGACAAGGTGGATGCATCAAATGTTCTGATTTCCCTGTCGGCCTCATCGTCTGTGCGCCAATGCGCCAGATCGACCTCTGCGTCTACGCCTACAGAGGCAAGATAGTCCAGTGTTGTCTGGTCAGGCGCAATCAGCCCCACCTGCGCGCCGAGCTCTGCGCTCATATTTGACAGTGTCATCCGTTCCTGCATGGAAAGCGCTGACACCGCGGACCCACTGAATTCCACAGCGCCGTAATTTGCACCCGTTGTCCCGTATTTGCCGGTCAGATGCAGCATCATGTCTTTCGCAGTCACGCCATCAGACAGACGACCTGACCACTGCATCTCAATGGTTGGCGGCGTCCTGACCCATATTTCACCTGTAATCATCACACCCAGCATTTCGGTGCTGCCAATTCCGAACATATACGTTCCGAATGCACCGCCGGTCGGCGAGTGGGAATCGCCACCGACACAGAACATGCCGGGGCGCAGATGCCCCTTTTGCGGTAATACCACATGACAAATGCCAATGGAATCATAGACATTCGGAAGCTGCTGTTCCGACGCCCAATCCCGGGCAATCCTGAGAATCCGCCTTGAATCTTCGTCCTCTTCAGGCACGTAGTGATCCATGAAGAGTACCACTTTGGATTTATCCCAGATCTGACCGCCGATTTTCTCCAGCATGGGTTTAAGTCGACGCGGACCACTGGAATCGTGAAACATGGCAAGGTCAACGGTACAGGTCACTATCTCGTCCACCGCCACCTCCTTGCGATGACAGGCACGGGCGATCAATTTCTGAGCTAATGTCTGCGCCGGCATGGCCGTTCCCTTTGAATATCAGTCTGCTTTGATTATAAAGATGTACTTACAACAATACAAGTGAAATAAAGCGGCTTATGACGCCAATGCGACTGGCGTCTATTATTGGCATTTAGTTGTGTTCGATGGTAGCTGGCGTTTCGAAGCGCTCCAGCGTACCCGTTCCCTCGGCCACTTCCTGCCAATCGTTGAACGGAAAGCTCATGACAATCAGCGAGGCAGGAGGAAACCCCAATTGCAATTGGCTGAGCGCGGCGCTGTTGCCTTCTTTATAAAAATGTCTCGCAGTAAGCAAAAGGCCGGGATTGTGCCCAACAACCAGTGCAGTGCGCGAACCCGTTTCAATATGTCGAATGACATGAACAATGTCTTTATAGGATGCTTCGTAAATACGCTTTTCAGTGATTTTTTCGACCCGCGAATCAAAAGCCCGGTCGATATATCCCCAGGTTTCCTGTGTACGTGTGGCACTCGATACGATTGCGAGGTCCGGACGAAGCTGCCCTGAGACCAGATATTGTGCAACACGCTCCGCTTCACTGCGTCCCCTCTCGGTCAGAGGTCGCTGCAAATCGGCAATGCCAGGAACAGAATCGGAATGGGCATGACGCAGCAGCAGGAGTCTTAACATGAAAAGCCTTTCTAAAACGAATCAAACAGTAATCATATAATATCGCTGCAGATGTAGCGCGCAAGCCCCTTAGGCAGCACCCAATTCTTTTTTATCTTCCGCGGCACTCGTTTGATTCTGGCTGGCCTCCTGCGCGGGCGTATCTTCCACTGCCCGGTTGGTAATGCCAAATGGAATATGCACCGACGGCACAAGTTCACTTGCCGATTCAAGATGTGCGGACTGATCATCAAAGAAGATATGCGGCCTGAGGACGCCCAGCACCTGTTTCTTGGGAATACCACCAAGAAAGAAAGCGTCATTGGTCATGACGCCCCAGTTCTTCAGGGTATACAGGGCTCTTTCGTGGGAGGGTGCGTTTCTGGCAGTCACCAGAGAGACACGCAGCCGGTTCTCATATTTGGGATTTTTCTTTTTAAAGTCTTCTTCAATCGACTGAATTTTTGCCACTCGGATCAGAAATTCCTTCAGGGGCCCCGGGCTGTGGGTGTTCATCACATTTGCAACCTCGTGAGCATGAAAATCCGAAAGACCGGATTTCTGCATGACGCTCTCGGATTCGTCGTTTATCAGGACGCCATCAAAGTCAAATGCAATACGCAGCCCCGTGTCCTGTTCATCGTCGTCAAACTTTGAATCCAGCACATGTCCGGCAGGATATCCCGCCCTGATCGCGGCGTCGACATCGCGTTTGTTACCGGACAGAAAAAGGGAAATATTCAGCGAAGGAATATATTCGTGTGGGGATTTACCCTGCATGAAAATGGCACGCGTGATACCCAGCCCATAGTGTTCGATGGTTTTCATGACGCGCAGGCCTGTATCTGGATCGTTGCGCGACAACAGTATCACTTCCACCAGCGGATCTTCTGAATTCGGGCTCATATCGTTGAGCGACAGCAGTCGTTTGATGAACGGGAAGGCAATGCCCCTGGGCAAAGGCGAATTCAGATTACTTTCCTGAAATTTCCGGTATGCCTCCTCGCCGTCGCGCCTGAAAACCGCATCCGAATCCGTAAGGTCAAACACGGCACTGGACGCAACGCCGATCACAAGACGATTAGCCAGATCGTAGGGCATACTTTTCTTTCCTCTCCCGTAAAAGGGCGACTATTTAATACAAGGTCACTGATCACAAATGACAACACAGTCCCATTCCCGGCCTGTATTTCTGCTGTTGTCAGGATCGATGCAGACTGTCGACTGTATTATAGAATAACGTCCCCTATCTATTAGAGGAAGAGAGTTGGGTCAGAAGCCATAAAGTCTTGCCGGGTTATCGACCAGAACCTGTCTTTGCAACGCAGGATCCTGCAGCCAGCTGGCGCGCTCGGTCAGCAGCGACTGTGCAGGCACATCGCGATATCGGCTCACTTCAATCGGCAATTTGCCCGGTTCACGATTGGTGTGCGGCCAATCGCTTGCCCAGACAATTCGTTCCACATTGGCTGCCAGCAGGGCTTGCGCGAGCACGGCAATCTGATCGGCCTCCGCAGGCGAGCCGACACGATATGAGCCAGATAATTTGATATATAAGTCGCCGTTTTCCAGTCCCTGAAACAAGGGACTGGAACGCAGACTATCCAGTGTGGTCGCCGGTGGCACAAGACCAAAGTGGTCGATGACCAGGGGAAGCACAGGTTTCCCCAATTGTTCGAGTGCCCGATTGAGCAGATCGAACCCTGCGTACAGCTGAATATGCCAGCCTGAACCGGACAGGCGGCTCATCCAGAATCTGACAGTCGTAAGTGCCTGAGTCAGATCATCGGCTCCCGTGCTTTCCAGATTGATTCGCAAACCCGTCACGCCACTGGCCGTCAGTCTGGCCAGCGTCTCGTCGTCTGTTTCCTGCCCAAGCACTGCCACCCCTCTGAACACAGATGGCATAGCCTGTAAACAATCCAGAAGACAACGATTGTCCGTGCCGTAAATGCTCGGTTGCACGATGACTGCGCGATCCACCTCGATGGTTTCCATATGCTCGCGCAGGGCCTGCATACTGGCTGGCGCAGGCGTATAGGGCCGGTTAGGCAGCATTGGATACGAACCGCGCGCACCGATCACATGAACATGGCAGTCGCAGGCACCTTCAGGCATAGAACTCATAGACAGTTTCCCGGTTGTTGAATCTCACCCTGCGCCTCAGGAAGTGGCCTGTCCCTTGCTGCTCAACAGTTCAAGCAGCGCCTGTCCGACCTCCTTGGTACCCAGTTTTCCGCCCAGATCTTTGGTTACCTTACCGGCTTCAATGACACCTGCAATGGCGTCGAAAATGGCATCGGCCGCCTGCGTGAACTGAGGTGCCTGCTTGCGCTGGCCATACCAGTTCAGCAGCATGGCCGCAGACAGCACCTGGGATACCGGGTTGGCGATATTCTGGCCGGCAATATCCGGTGCCGAGCCATGTGCCGCCTGGCCCATCGCATATTTTTCCCCGGCATTCAGCGAGCCGCCAAGACCAAGGCTGCCAGAAAGTTCTGCGGTCAGATCAGACAGAATATCGCCGAACATATTCGTGGTGACGATGACGTCGAATTTGGCAGGATCACGCACCACATGAGCCATCATGGCATCAACAATGAAATCATCAATGCGCACCTCCGGAAACTCCTTTCCGACCTCATGGCAGATGTCGATAAACATGCCATCTGCAATTTTCAGCACGTTTGCCTTGTGCACGATAGAGACATGCTTACCCCGCGTCATGGCCATTTCGAAAGCGGACCGTGCAATACGCTCGCAGCACTTGCGAGTAATCCGGCGAAGCGAGATGACAACATCAGAGGTGATGAGCATTTCGCTGCTGCCCTGCTCGATATTGCGATCAGCATAGAACCCTTCGGTATTTTCGCGTACAACGACCAGGTCAAACTGCCCCAGACGTGCAGGAACACCGTTGTAGGTACGGGAAGGTCGGATATTGGCGTACAGATCCAGTTCCTTGCGGAAAAATTTCGAAGGATTGATTTCGCCCTTGGCTTCATCCTTGAAATCATAGGTGGCCATGGGGCCAAGCATCAGACCGTCCGCGGCCTTGACCTTCTCCAGCAATTGCGACGTGACGGTACTGCCATATTTTTTCAGGCTGTCATGTCCGGCAACATCATGCTCCAGTTCCAGACCCAGGTTAAAGCGAGTGGATACGGCATTCAGTACCTGCTCGGCCACTGCCATGGTTTCCGGACCAATGCCGTCACCGGGAAGAATTACGATTTTCATATCAATCCTGTATTTAATTTAGTATGTAAATGCTTATTCCAGAACAATGCCGGCCGTCTTGATGAGCTTGTCATACTTGGCGATCTCCGCCTTGACGAACGCTGCGAACTCGGCTGGCGTATTGGCCTGCACGGCTGACCCTTCAGATTCAAAGCGCGCGCGGATGTCGGGCTGGGCGAGAATCTTGTTGATTTCCGTGTTCAGCCGCGTGATGATTTCTGCGGATGTGCCTTTGGGTGCGAAATAGCCACCCCACAGGCTGTAATTGAAATCAGGCACAGTACTTTCTGCAACGGTCGGAATGTCCTTGAGCGAGGCAACCCGCTTGTCTGCGGTCGTGGCCAGCGCTTTGACACTCCCTGATTTGATATGTCCCGCAGCGGCAGAAACGCTGGAGAAAAAACAATCCACCTGCCCGCCGATCACATCTGTCATCGCCTGGCCCGCCCCTTTGTATGGAACATGGGTCATCTTGGTGCCTGTGCCCAATCCCAGCGCGACCGCTGCCAGATGACCGGGCGTGGCCGTTCCGGATGATGCATAGGTTACTGACTCGGGATCTGCCTTCGCTTTTTTCACCAGATCATCGATCGTATTAAAGGCGGATTTGCTGCCCGTGATCAGTACCAGCGGCGAATTGCCCACCAGGACGACGGGCTCCAGCGAATCCAGTGACTGATAGCCGGCATTCTTGTTGGCCAGCGGAATAATGGCGATTTCCCCAGTCTGACCGAGAAGCAAATGGTGTCCGTCCGCTTTTTCGCGGATAACCTGCTTCGTTCCAAGCATGCCGGAAGCGCCGGACCGATTTTCCACGACCACAGTCTGCCCAAGCACCTTTCCCAGTGGCTCGGAAATCAATCTGGCGAACAGATCTCCCTGACCGCCAGGGGCAAACGGTACGGTGACAGAAACCGGCATGGATGGATAGGTGTCAGCCGCAAGTACTGTTCCCGGACGCAAGAAAGGCATGGCGAGCAAAGCACAACCTGACTGCAGAAACCGTCGTTTACTCAATAATGTCTGATCGTCATTCATAATGAATCCTTTTCTCCTGTCGTTGTTATTCGCTGTATAGGATCATTGCGGCCGACCATTCGACGGTCGTAACAACTCACTCTGTATCCCGCAGCATCTTCAGTCGTTCCAGAAACGCCTGACGTATGTGATATTTGGCCGCCTTGCTGGCCGCTTCCGGATCTCGATTGCGAATAGCATCCAGAATCTGCCGGTGTTCCACCACGGCTTTCTGCGCCCTTTCGCTGGATTGCAGCGTACTGCGCCCCAGCAGGAACGTCGTGTCGGCAATCGATTGCAGCGTACGGATCAAATGCTGATTATGAGCCGCACCATAGATGGCCTCATGAAACATCAGATTCATGCGTACCGGATCGCTCTCGGGCTCTTCGCTCTGCTCCAGAATCGACTGCATATTATCGATTTCGGCTTCGGTGGCATGTCTGGCTGCAAATTCTGCGGCCGCCCCTTCCAGGACTTCACGCATGGCATACAGTTCGGTGACGCCCTGTCTGTTGATCCGCGTAATGACCAGTCCGCGTCGCGGTTCGTGGGTCAGTAATCGTTCATCTTCCAGACGTTTTAATGCTTCGCGTACCGGCGTGCGTCCCATGCCAATCAGCTTTGAAATTTCCATTTCGCGCAGACGTGCGTCACTGCTGAAGAATCCGCTGAGGATCTTCTGCTTGATATCACGATAAGCCGCATGAAACTGGGTATTATCTTTGGAGATTGGCATGATGATATTGCTCTGCTGATGTTGACAGGGGTATCGCGGCAGAAGGCTCAGCTCAATTCAACTGTCATACTGACCGGCCACGCTACGATTTCGGTATTGTATCGACAACCGATCTCCATATCGCAAGTTCGTGATCGAGCATCTGTCCAAACTCTTCCGGAGTGCCAGTCACCACATTTGCCCCCTCGTTCTTCAGACGATTGCTGATCAACTGGCCTTTCGCAATCTGGTTCGAGGCCTTGTTCAATTTCTCTACAATGGGCCTGGGAAGATCTGCGGGTCCCAGGACGCCCCACCACGTTTTGATATCGAAATCCTTCACGCCTGACTCCTGCAGCGTGGGCACATCAGGAAATAGCGGCGGGCGATCTTTGGACGTCATGGCCAGCAAGGTCACTTTATCGCTTTTGACCTGTTCAAGCATCGTGGGCATGGTGGCAAAGAAAGCCTGCACGCGTCCGGCGATCAGATCCAGCGTGGCCGGGCCGCTACCCCGGTACGGGACATGAGACATGGACACGCCACTGCGCTGCGTAAAGTAGGCGCCCGACAGATGATTGATGCTTCCAGGTCCGGCTGAACAATAGGTGACACCACCGGGATCGGCTTTTGCCTTGGCAATCAGTTCATCCACGTTTTTAACGCCAAACGACTTGGACGCCACCAGCATGAGAGGACCATTTCCCAGTTGAGCAATGGGTGTGAAATCCTTGATGGGATCGTAAAGTTTGCTCTGTTCCCATGCGGCATTGGTTGCAAATGTGGAAGTTGCAAATAAAAGAGTGTATCCGTCTTTTCTGGCCTGTTTGACACGGGCAGCTCCGATTGAACCGCCACCGCCACCGCGGTTTTCTACAACGATTGTCTGACCCAGCGACTTGCCCAGCTCGGACGCAAATTCACGCGCAATGCTGTCGGTTCCGCCCCCGGCCGCAAACGGCACCACAAGTGTAATGGGCTTATCCGGCCAGGAATTCTGTTCCTGCGCACTTGCAGTTGCGACGCCAAACATTGCAAATGCGGCCACCGTTATAGGTAACCACTTGAAATTCATCATTAATTTTCTCCTCCGATTTAAATATATTTTTGTATACAAAAATATATTTAAATGAATGGTACTCGAATTTCAATTGCAATGTAAAGCGAGGACAATGGCGTGGTAGAAATTTCGATCGTAATTCAGGCCGACACTGGTAAGTGCCTCGATGTGACCTGTCAGTCGAGTTTCAGACGACGTACGTTATCGGATCAAATTTGCCGGGAAGCGTTTATCTGGCGGGTGTACCGCGCGAGGTTTGTGAGGCGCGCAAATTCACTGCGCCTCTTCCGGCACATAAATGATTTCGCCCGAATCGAGCCGATAGGCGGTACCCACGCGTTCCCCTTGCAGTCCACCTGTTTTTTTCCCTCCTGCAGCGTAGCGACTGACCTTACCGTTCTGGCGGGTAATGACTTCCATATTCGCAGCACCAGGATTCTTCACGATTGTGAAGTCTTTGGAGGTCAGCAGGTCACTGATTTTCAGGTTGGACACCAGAGCAATCATCAGCGCGAGCGCAAAGACAAGCGTGATATCGAAGAGATTGACCATGAATCCAAGAGGATCCAGGTCATCACTGTTATTGTCTCGTAGCAAATGGCGTCTACGTCGCATGGCCAGCTCCTAATTCTTGTCCCCGATCTGACGACTGAAATACTCGAGCAGAGAGATATCATCTGCCGCCCAGCGATTGGCTGTCTGATACAGCAGAAAACCTATGGCACCAATGACCAGTCCCACCACTGTCGTAGCAAAGGCCACCTCCATCTTTCGTGCCAGCAGACTGATATCCCCCTGGGCAAGGCCAACCAGCGCGGGCCCAAGAGGAATAAGCGTGCCCATCAGTCCCAGCAAAGGCCCCAGCCTCGTCATCGTGCGGTAAAAGGCCAGTTTCTTTTCGCAGGACAATTCAAATTCCACCAGTATTCGCTCACGCCGCGCCGGATCGTGTGGGGCAGACTGCAATGCAGCGGCCGCGCTGAGCATCGGTGAGTTTTTCTTACCGGAACGAAGCGCGTCCGATGTCATTTGTGACAACAGCGCAAAGGCGTCCGCACCCGAGTGCGATTCATTGGAAGTCAGTCGTCGTGACCTGTCTGCCCACTGGGAAAAGAACATTCCCATCGCCAGCGCGCCGCGCACCAGCAGATAGAGGATGGCAATAACAACGGGAACCTGCAGGGCTGCAGCAATCAAGGAGAGAGATTGTATTAAGTAGTCCAAATCACTATTTCCTGAAAATTCGGCGCTGCCAGATCCATCCGAGCGCCATGAATAATACGGTGAGCGTTGCAACGACAAGCAACGGTCCGGTCTTCCACGAAACCTTGTCGGCCATGGGCAGATGTGATGGCCGGGTTAGCCATATGGCAATACCTGCCTGAGTCGTATACAGGCCAAGACGAATGCAGCTACGCGATACGCTTGAGCTGAGCAGCTTTCGGACGACGAACACCGCCGGTATAAATAATCCGATAAATACGGCGGCAAACACCCAGGACACGCTTGCATAGTCGATACCATCAATGCTGAGCATGAGCCACAACTGCATACCGTAAAGTGTGGCGAAGAGCGATGGAGGCGGTATTTTGCCTGCCCACTGCCAGGCTGTCTGACACCTGTCGGACGCAGCAGCAACAGCCTGCGAACCCAGCAGGAGCGATTCCAAAATCATCAAGGCCGCAATATCCTGTCTTCGCTCAGGGTTACTCGCCCAGGCCACGACTTGTGCAAGACTGGTATACGCGGCCATTTCACTGCTCAGTATGATCCAAAGCGTGAAGCACAGTACTGTGAGCAATATCGTGATTGGTCGCTGCAGCGACAACTGAACGATTCCGTGCAATAGACTCAGGACGCAAAACATCGCCATCAGCACTGCCAGGCTATCGACGCTCATGGTCAGAGCCCCTGCCGTTGGCGATATCGTCGCCTCAAAACCATGACAACTGCGATTGATGCGGCGAGCACCAGCGTAATTGCAAGTGCAATGACCACACCATCGGAGAAAACGCGTCCCAATGTACGCAAAGGAGTTTCTTGCTGTTCCGGTTTGGCCGTCGTATTACTTTTGTCCACAGTCTGCACAGACTGACCCGTCTCTGCTTTCGACAGTTCTTGCAGATGATCATGCGTATGTCCGTGATCCGTCACGTCCTGCTGCGTCAACACCAGTGCATTTTTGCCATCGATGACATGACCCTCATTCGATTTTTGCAATGCATTGTTGTACGAGGTGAGTGTTGGCGCATCCAGTTGCTGCGCAATGTATTTCCTGAGTTCACGGTTGTGATTGACGTACTCGGTACCACTGGCACCATATCGCCCCACAAGCTGCGCATGCAGCTCTGCTACCTTCCGGAGTGTCCCCGCCGCTGGCTTCCAGTACCCCTTTCTTGCCGTCTCAAGCATGACCGCGGTCATCTCCTGCAGTGCAAAAGGATTCTGCTTCTGAAAGAAGTCGTGAAGCCCCAGATGCTGACTATCCTGAATATACGTATCGTACAGATCATCCCAGAGACTCTTGCCGATCACGTCAGGCTTCATCACGGTCCATGCGTGTGTATTGCGGAAAGTCTCTGCAAACACCTCTGCCGATGAAGCGCCACCTCCGGTCAAACCACGAATGTAATCAGGATTGAGCAATGTCGTTCGTGCATCAATGGCAAGTCCGGCACGCTCACCCAGCATCTGCGCCTGGCCCGCATGTCGCGTATCCGTAAAATAGCCAGTTGCGTCCCTGCCATTCACGTGGCGAACCGCAAGATTGAGCCCGCCCATGAACTCATAAACATGGTCCAGCGAAAGCGGTCCCCATGTGTTGGACGATAAGGGTTGTACAACGACATCGGTATCGGCCAGGGAAGCCTGGAACACCCCGGGCGCAAACTCTCCCCAGTGCGCGCTATCGGCATAAAGCGCACCCATATTGTTCAAATAATTGCGCGCAATGTCGTTTTCGGATTGCCAGTGATCGCCTGCCTCGACCAGGTGCATGATTCCACTGCCGTAGTTCCCATTGATGCCGCCAAATATGCGCTGCGCTGCGTAGCGGGTGGCGTCTGCCGGAGCCAATCCCTGCTCCTTCAGCATGCGTTGCATATGCCGGGACCCGGCAGCCACCGCATTGTCGGGTTCATCAGCGGCCATCGCCATCGCAACTGCCTGCTGAATCAATTTCAACCGTGATGATGCAAGATCACGAAGCTGTCCCGACGTCTGAATCACAACGTCGATTCTGGGATGTTCCATCCTGTCCCGCGGAATCAGTTTTAACTGCATGATCCTGCCCGACTGATCCCAGACAGGCTGAACACCCAGCAATTGCAAGATCTGCGCAATGGCAAGTCCGTCTGTGTGGATGAAGTCACCAGCCCACAGCGTGAATGCGACCTTTTTCGGCCAAGTCCCTTGATGTTCTTCGCGCTGATCTGCCAGCATTTGGGACACGAGTCTGCGGGCCGTGCGCCAGGCCTGCGGTGAAGGCGCCTTTTCGGCATCAATCGAGACGAGATTTCGTCCCGTAGGCAGGGCATCCGGGTTCTGCAACACATCACCTCCCGAAGAAGGCGGGATATATCCGCCGTTCAGATGATTAGTCAGGGCATCCAGCTCTGCGGTCGGGCTTTGCGCCAGTTGCTGTTGGTACAGTCCTGTTTTATCTATCTTCGCTGTCGCGTCTGCACCGGACGTATCAGAAGGCTGATCATTCGTACCACCAGGCAAGTCATCTGACGTCATCAAGGCCACGGTCCGTTCAAGCTGCGAGCTAGAATATGACCTGCCCAATGTATAAAGCCCTTCGGTCACGCGCGTAGAAGTGAGCGTTTCCATATGATCAGCCAGTTTATTCAATTGTGATTCGTCCCATCGATCCTGCGTTTCGAATGCCAGGTCTTCATGCAGCTTAAGGCGGATGGCATCCTGCTGGATATCGATGGCATATTCACTCCTGAGCACAGGATTTTCCGCCTGCTTCCATGCCTGAAGCGCGGCAGCAAGCCTGCTGAAATCTGCCTGCGCGCCGCCCTGCTGAAAAGGTGGCGTCAGGTGTGAGACGATGGTAGCGTAGCTGCGTCTTTTCGCGATGATGGCTTCACCGACATTGCTCATGGTATACAGATAAGTATGTGGCACAGGTCCGATAAGCGCGTCAGGCCAGTCCTGAGCTGACAACGCCACCTGTTTTTCGGGTGTGAACTCAAGACTGCCATGCGTTCCGAAATGCATGATGGCGTCTGCCTGAAAAACATTGCGCGTCCACAGATACGAGGCGAGGTATGGCCAGGGAGCGGCCGCCTTTGCGCCGTGAACAAGACGGAATGTGTCTTCGCCCACGCCCGGTAAAGGTTGTGGCAGCAGCACAATATTTCCCAGATCAACGCGCGCCACGGCAACCCTGTCCTTTGTACTCAGATAGTCTCCCGGCGCCGCGCCATAGCGTGCTGCTGTCTGATCACATAACGACTGCAATAATGTCATTCCGCACCATTGTTTCAGTTGTGATACTGATACGAAAGCCGGATCGGCATCGCGCAGGAAGTTTGCGAAATCACCTCTGACATACGGACCGATGTTGGCGCCCTGACGCTGCAATAGCGTGGCGAATTCTTCAATCGTATCGGGCAGGCCATCTACCCGATAACCTTGTTCACGCAGATGCGCAAGAAACGCATATAAGGACGGGACAACTTCCAGATCTCCGGCAACAAGCGCACTTTGACCTGGGCCTTTGTAATAGTAAATCGCCAGCTTCTTGTCGTGATTGGCCATTTTCCTGAGCCTGACAGCTCGCGTCACGCGTTCAGCAAACTGATTCAGTCGATCCGGGATGGCGCGAAATATTTTGAGTCCGTTGGCCTCGCGTTCCTGGGCAGCAATGACCATGGGCACCGCCGCTCCATCCAATTCGGGCAACACTACTGACATAGTCAGCAGTCCTCCTGACAATCCCTGTTTACTGTTCTGCCAGGCCTGATGCTCGTCGAACATTGTCAGTGGCGCAAACAGCGGAATATTGTGCTGAACAAGCCATTGCTGTAACTCGCCCGCGTCATCTGACGTCACTCTGCCATGAGGCAAATAGATTAGTACATCCGGATTGACCTGCTGCAGAAAAGGCAGCCGTTGCGCCTTTGCTGCGATCGGGACAACGTTAAATCCTTTCTGTTCGAAGGCATTGATGATGTCGTCCACATGGGTTGTCTCGAATTTGAACGGATCCGGCACACTGGTAAGTAAGGCCAGCACGGGCGCATCGGATTTCCATTTTCGTAAACGAGTCCGCCAATCGACGAAGCCGGCAAAATCGGTAAAAACAGGATCGTCTGCGGAATAGAAAAAAACCTCGGCAGGTCGCACACTGGCCGGTGGCGGTCTGTGGGTATACCACTTATGCCCGTCAAATGCCCAACGCGCATACTCCAAAAGCCGGGAATAATTCTCCTGGCCACCGTTCTTCAGGTATGCCGCCATCGTCTGGCGATCCGCCTGGGGAAGATTGCCTATTTCCAGGGCCGGATCGTTTGGCAGATCGACATAAATTGCCGCTTTACTCGCCCCCAGTTTCTGCAAATAGCTCCGCTGCGCGTCATCAAGCTTCAGCCCGCGGCCAAAAATCATGACCAGGTCTGTGTTTTTCCTGATGCTCTGCAGCTTATCCGTTGGCAACACATCAATCTGAAAGAACCTGTCGGGTTTTGCCCGTATCAGGCGGGCAGACTGAAATTCCGGATAATTGACCAGCACAATGCGTGTGGGCGCGAACCAGCGCTGCCAGACCATAACTGCGATCCCGATCAATACCAGCAATGCAATCGCAGATATCAGACGCAAACCAGATTTTTTCTTGTTCAAGCAGAAATTTGGCCAACCTCTTGACACAGGTCCTTCCTATTTTTTAAATGTGATGTTATAACATTGCGTTTTATACCATATTTTGTAAACCATGTTTCAATTACCTCGTGAATTTGCCAGAACCGTTCTGGTCAGCGCGCTGCTCACTGCGAGCGTCCAGGCTGAACCTGTTTCCACTCCCGCGCCGGCACGAGGGTCTTCGTCGCCAGCAGTAAATTCGAGCTCCCTTTCCGCAGCGGACAAGTCTTCCGTTGCAACGGCTGGTGTCAGCGATACCGCAACAGACGGATTTGCCAGCCCTGTTCAGCTTTCGCCGGTTTTTGCCACTCGCCAGTCGACAGATGCGCTGACAGTTCCTGCTACGCTGAATGTGATAGATGAACGCAGTATTCAGGACCATGTCGTCACCGACATCCGCAGCCTGATGCGTTACGAGCCGGGCGTCAGTGTGGTTCGTGAACCGCGTGGCCGGGGTTCGGAAGCCAGCATCGAGGTTCGCGGCATTGGCGGACAGCGTCTGGGAATGCTGGTTGACGGGGTACGTCTGCCGTCCGGCTTTATGGCAGCGGGGGTCAGCGTGGGACAATTGCGGGTGGATACCGCTACCCTTTCCCGCGCCGAAATCCTGCGCGGTCCGGCGTCAAGTCTGTACGGCAGCGATGCACTGGCAGGGGTCGTTCTTTTTCGTACCTTGTCGCCTGAAGATTTTCTGGAAGGCAATGAATCATTCGGCGGCAATGCCTCTGTCGGTTACGAAGGGGCATCCAACGGTCGCTACGCCAATGCCAATCTGGCTTTTCGCGCGGGCATCACGCAAAATCTGATCTCGGTGACGGGCCGTACCGGACATGGACTGGAGAATAATGACAGTGAAATACGTCCAAACCCGCAGCGCAGCCATCAGCAGAATGTTCTTTTGAAATCCCGACTACAGATCGACCCTGCACAATCACTGACGTTTACAGCCGAAGATTTTCGGCACACAGTGAGAACGAATCAGGATTCCCTGCTCGGACCGGCACTGCAGGGATTTCGGGTGACTGACTCGCACACGCATGACAATGATCAGCGTTCTCGTCTTGGTCTGGCATGGAAGTGGGAGCCCGAAAATGTCTGGTTTGATTCGATGACAGCACAGGTTGATTATCAGCTGAGCAAGAATCGCGAACGTACTTATGACATTCGTGAATATCGCAGTCCGGCCCCGCAACTGCTTCGCTACTCCCTGCTTTCCGGTCGCGAATCACAATGGTCCGGTTCCTTCATGATCAACGGGCATCAGTCTTTCGGACCCACAAACCACAACTGGAATATCGGTCTGGATCTTTTATGGCGCTCCACGAGTCTGTATCAGGACGGTCACCAGCAAACGGTTGCCGGCACGAATTTCACAACGATGATGGATGGCCAGCGCTATCCGCGCAAGACGGCGCCGGACAGCACCATGCGCAATATTGGCCTGTTTGTTCAGGACGAAATATCCTTTGCCGACACAGGCCTGAAGCTGACGCCCAGCCTGCGCTATGACTATTACAAGCTTACGCCCAAACCCGATAGTCTCTACGCGACGGCAAACGTGAAAGGGATTGAGCCTGTTACGCTTTCAGGCAGCGCAATCACGCCCCGTCTTGGCATCAGCCAGCAATGGGCGCCTGGTCAAGTGGTTTATGCCAACTATGTGACCGGATTCCGTATGCCTACCTCGACACAACTGAACCGGATCGGGCAGACACCCGCTTCCACATTTATTCATGATTTTGTGCCAGCGCCCGATCTGAAACCAGAGAAGAGTCATGGCGTAGAGCTCGGTTTTCGCGGCGCCAGCGACAATATGTCATATGAAATTACCGGCTTCTACAATCGCTATCATGATTTTATCGATACTGAAATGATTGCCTATATTCCACCAGGCCAAAGCGGAGGCCCTCGCGCGATCAGGCGCTTTCAGTCTCGTAATATTGGGAATGTGAAAATCTACGGGGTTGAAGCGCGAGGTTCGCTGACGCTGGATTCATGGCTCAAATCCGCTCATCACTGGACACTGAGTGCAGCGGGCCAATGGTCACGCGGCGTGGATATAACTCATCAGCAGCCGCTAAACAGCATACAGCCCCTGCGTCTGGTTACCACAATTCAGTGGGATCACAGCAGTCGGCGATATGGCATGCAGCTCACCACCAATGTCGTCGCCGGCAAGAAACGGGTGAACAGAGATCTGCCTCGCACAGGACCAATAGCTGCGCAGCCACTTACAACGGCAGGTTACGCAACGGTGGATGCAGGCGCCTATGTACGTCTGAACAGCCAGACCACGCTGAATCTGGCGGTGTTCAATCTGTTTGACAGAAAATATTATGACTGGTCAACGGTCAGCAGACTGCAGGGCAATGATCCCGAACTGCCCGCCTATACTGCGCCTGGACGGCACGTTGCAGCTTCGTTGAAAGTGGAGTTCTAAAAACAGAAAACGCCGCTATTCATTTTCGGGCGGCGATGATCAAAGTCCTGCCTCGGCAGTGACATAAAGGCCTGCAGTTTGACACTTTCAAATTGCAGGCCTTTTTTCTGATCAGGCTTAATCGATAGGCGTCATTTGGATAGACGTCAGATAATCGTCATACGAAAGGACGTTATCTGTATCGATGTCACCTATATCGGCGTCATCAGACAGTTGCTGCGTCAGACGTCGATTGCGCGCGCGCCTTTCTCACAGCGCCCGCCAGGTCTTTGCATAGTCCCAGCACGCCAGCTTTGGCTTGTGCACCATCGCCTGCTTCGGCGATCTTCTGCACCAGCGCTGAGCCGACAACAACACCATCGGCCACACGCGCAATATTGGCAGCCTGTTCGGGCGTGCGAATACCAAAACCCACGCTCACCGGCAGCGGGGTATGTTTTCGGATGCGATCAACGGCCTGCTGCACATGCTCTACGGTTGCCGAGCCCGCGCCTGTCGTTCCGGCCACAGAGACGTAATAGACAAATCCACTGGCATTGCCCAAAATGCGTTGCAGGCGTTCATCGTGACTGGTAGGTGTGGTCAGTCGAATAAAGTCTATCCCGCCTTTTGCGGCCGGAATGCAAAGATCACGATCGTGTTCCGCAGGTAAATCCACAACAATCAGTCCATCCACGCCCGCCGTTGCGGCATCTGCAACGAAGCGCTCTACCCCGTATTGATGAATGGGATTGAAATAACCCATCAGCACAATGGGCGTGTCATTATCTTTCTGCCGGAATTCGCCAACCATCTTCAAGGTTTTGGCAACGTTCTGACCTTTGGCCAGCGCGCGCAGGCTGGACAGCTGGATGGCGGGACCATCTGCCATCGGGTCGGTAAACGGCATGCCAAGTTCGATAATATCTGCGCCCGCTGCCGGGAGTTCCTGCAGGATGGCCGATGCGGTGTCATAATCCGGATCGCCTGCGGTCAGGAAGGTAACCAGCGCGGCGCGATTCTGTTCTTTGAGTTGGGCGAAGCGTTGTTGCAGGCGACTCATGATTGTTGCTCCTTCTGTTTGCTATGCTGCATCACGGTTTGCATATCCTTGTCCCCGCGACCTGACAGGTTCACCACCATCAAATGATCTTTTGGCAGTGTCGGTGCCTGTTTGAATGCCTCGGCCAGTGCGTGAGCACTTTCCAGTGCTGGAATAATGCCTTCGAGCCGACAACACTGATGCAGGGCCTCCAGCGCCTCGTCATCTGTAATCGCGGTATATTGCACCCTGCCGGTGCTGTGCAGCCAGGCATGTTCGGGGCCAATGCCCGGATAATCAAGACCAGCTGAAATCGAATGCGCATCAATGATCTGGCCATCATCATTTTGCAGCAGGAACGTACGGTTACCATGCAGCACGCCCGGGACGCCACCATTAAGACTGGCGGCGTGCTTGCCGGTTTCAATGCCGTGACCCGCCGCTTCCACACCAAAGATCTTCACAGTCTCATCATTCAAGAACGGATGAAACAGGCCGATCGCATTGGAGCCGCCGCCAACGCAGGCAACCAGGGAGTCCGGCAAACGCCCCTCCTGAGCCATGATCTGCTCGCGCGTCTCTTTGCCGATCACGGCCTGGAAGTCGCGCACCATCGTGGGATAAGGATGCGGCCCGGCAACGGTCCCAATCAGATAATAAGTGGTATCGACATTGGTCACCCAATCGCGCAGCGCCTCATTCATCGCATCCTTCAGCGTACCCGTACCGGCAGTCACCGGAAGGACTTCTGCCCCAAGCAATTTCATACGAAATACATTGGCCTGCTGCCGATCGATATCTGTACTGCCCATGTA